>JANOOU010000222.1:0-2828 GCA_031421475.1 Gammaproteobacteria bacterium
CGTCCATCTTGCGGTAAGCGTTTTTCAGAAATGTCTATACCAGCCAGGATTTTTAAACGCATGACTAGTGCGGTTGCAATGCGTTTTTCATTCATGATCTGTTCGTAGAGTACGCCGTCAATACGTTGCCGGATACGCAACACCTTGTCATCGGGTTCGATGTGAATATCCGATGCATTAACCTGTATCGCATCTTCGAATAACGTTTGCAACAGTTTTACAACTGGCGCATCGCTAATGTTTTGAGCAGAGACCAGTTGTTGTAAATCGATGTCGCTTTCTGATAGCTCATTACCCAGTTCCTGTGCCAGGTTGCTGATTTCATCGGTACGACGATAAACCAGATCAAAGGTTTTAATTAACTCCGATTCTTTTACGACAGCGAGTGATATGTTGCTTTGTAATTGTTTGGCAATCTCATCATAAGCAAAAATATCCGTTGGATCGGCCATGCCAATCAACAGATTGTCGCCTTCCTGCATTAATACAATGGATCGATAACGTCGAGCCAGTGTTTCAGGAAGTCGTTTGACCAACTCCGGTTTGAATTTAAATTGCTTGAGATCAACGAGAGGTATTTTTAGCTGGCTGGACAGTACATTCAGTAATTCAATTTCGCTGATGTAACCCAGATCAATCAGGGTGCTGCCCAGTTTGCGGCCAGACTTGCGCTGCTCGATGAGTGCAGAATCGAGTTGCTCCTGGGTGATTTTAGTATTCTCAACCAGTAAATCACCAATCCGGATTCTTTTGCGAACGTTTTCTGCCACGTATAATTCCTGTATGCCCAGGCTGTATGTCTAGGGTGTTGGACGGGTTTGAGTTTGTATGCTGTTGATGCGTTGCAATACAAACTCGCTAAGTTGAGTCGTTAAACGTTCTGTAGATATGGCTTGTTGGTAGGAATTCAGTGCCTGCTGTATTTGCCCCACTGCTTCCAGTGATATGCCCTGTCCCATCCACCAGATACTGTTGGCAGGAATCAGCCGCAATGCCTGCGAGAAATATTTAACAGCATGCATATGCTGTTTGTCTTTTTGATAAAGCCCGGCAAGATAAGCCATGTCATCCGGCGCTGTTAACTGAAAGTGAGTCTCCATCACACTAATGGCTTTGGGATAATTTTCTAGTTGCACCAACGCCTGTAAATAGACACGTAACAAATCCATATCATGGCTGTTGATAGCGAGTCCCTGCTCCATGACAGTAGCCGCAATATCCGGACGCTGTTCAAAAATGTGTATGGCAGCCAGCAGCTGCCGTGCCTGTTTATTTTTAGGGTAATAAACCAGCGCGTCTTTTAATAAATCCTTTGCCGCTTGCTGTTGCCCCTGATTGTATTGATTCAGCGCAGCAGAATAGGCTTGTTGGCTGTTTTCTTCGTCACTCAATGTTATGGGTGTTTTACTGAGTGAGGACTTTATCTCAGCGCCAGCGTCATTATTACTGGTGATGGCGTTGGCGGCGGAAGGGATTTGATTGTTTGCGGCAACAGTTGCTTTGGCAATTTTTGGCGCGGGCAGGGGCTCAATAGTTATGGCCTGCTCTTTTTCAGGCGCAATTATTGGTGGGGATGTAACTCGATGTGAAATTTCGGTTACAGACTTTTCAGTAGTTGTTTGTAGGGTCGATGGTTGTAAATCCTGCAAATCCGCTAACGACGTGTGGGTGGCAGGTGCCTGAATGGTGGGCGGATCAATGGTCGCTGCTGCGTTGTCAGCAGGTGTCGGCTGTGAGGCTGTATTAACTAACTGGTAAGGCGAAATAAAATAAATTGCGGCAAGCAGGGCGATAATCAAGCCCATGCCAAGGCCGCTGATTAATAATAAACTGTTTCCATAGCCGGTTGTAGGCGCTTGCTGTGATCGTGATTTTAGTCCTGACAAAATGGCGTTATTCTCGGCGAAATTATCCTCCCGTTTTTGCAGATCCTTGAGCATGGTATTGATCACGCTCATCGGGCCAATCCCCAAATTAAGCCGGTAGAAATAAGCAGGATAATAGAAATAAGAAGAACAATTTTTTTCGTGTTATCGGGCTGGATAGGATTAGTATCCGCTATTGCCAGCTCGACATGCTTGCGCGCCACATTATTGAGCCCTTGTCCAAAGGCAAGTATCAGCGCTTTATTGCACAGCGTATTGATAATCCTCGGCACACCCTTGCTGGCAAGGTAGATCTGGTCCATGGCCTTTGCTGAAAATAGTTCGCCACCCTGATAACCTGCAATACGTAGTCGGTGATTAATGTATCCCGGTAAATTTTTACGATCCACCGGATGCAGTGCGTAAGAAAAGGTAATGCGTTGTTTGAGCTGGCGATTGCATTGCTGATCCAGGCGTTCGTCAAGTTCAGGTTGTCCAAATAAAACAATTTGTAATAATTTGCTTTTTTCGGTTTCGAAATTGGACAGCAAGCGCAGGGCTTCCAGGGTTTCTACTGGCATGGCCTGCGCTTCATCAAGGCAGATAATAACGCGCTTGCCCTGTTTGTGATGCTCCATCAGTTGCTGGGAGATATCTTTCAGTAGCTGATAGCTGATTATGTCGTTGGCGCCGTTTGAAGCATAAGAAATACCGAGCTCATCTGCCAATGCCATGCGTAACTGATTGGGTGTCATATAAGGGTTGGGAATATAAAGCGTTACGAACTGGTCAGCGGTTAACAAATTTAGCAGTTTGCGGCAGAGCATGGTTTTACCGGTGCCGACTTCGCCGGTTACTTTTACAAAACCTTCGCCGGATCGAATGGCGACAATCAGCACATCCAGTGCTTCCCGATAACTGTCGCTTTCATAAAAAAAGCTGGTATCAGGCAGCAGGGAAAAA
>JANOOU010000223.1:0-9269 GCA_031421475.1 Gammaproteobacteria bacterium
GGTAACCGAATTCAACTCACGAAAAAATGCGATGGCTTCGATGTTTTCGTTGCCGCCATAAATATTGGGCAGCCAGTCACCGTGTTCACGTGAATAATCCAGATATAACATCGAGGCCACCGCATCCACACGTAGTCCGTCGAGGTGATATTCCTCCAGCCAAAACAGGGCGCTGGCCAACTTGAAATTTTTAACTTCGTTGCGCCCATAGTTATAAATGAGCGTACCCCAGTCGCGATGTTCGCCACGTCGCGGGTCCTCGTGTTCGTACAAGGCGCTGCCATCAAAACGCGCCAGACCGTGCGCATCTTTCGGAAAATGCGCCGGCACCCAGTCGAGCAATACGCCTATATTGTGTTGATGGCAGTAATCGACAAAATAACGAAAATCATCGGCGCTGCCAAAACGGCTTGTGGCAGCGAAATAGCCGGTGGTTTGGTAACCCCAGGATGCATCCAGCGGATGTTCGGTTATGGGTAATAATTCAATGTGGGTGAAACCGGTGGTTTTTACATAGGCTACTAATCGGTGTGCCAGCTCTCGATAATTCAAAAAATGACCGTTGTTATCACGTTGCCAGGAACCCAGATGCACTTCGTAAATCGACATCGGCTGATGTAGCCAGTCGAATGTTTCGCGTTGTTGCATCCATGGTGTATCCGACCAAGTCCAGCTGTTTTCATTGCAAACGATGGAAGAAGTTTTGGGCCGCATTTCAAACTGCTGGCCGTAGGGATCGGTTTTAGTGAGAATTTCGCCGCTGTCGCGGTTACGGATTTCAAATTTATATAAGTCGCCGGTTTTTAATTCAGGAATGAATAATTCCCAGATACCACCCTGGCCCCGATTACGCAGGGGGTGACAACGGCCATCCCAGTTATTGAAATCACCGACCACACTGACACGTTCGGCATTGGGTGCCCAGGTGGCAAACAACACACCGTGCACGCCTGCTATTTGGTGAAGATGTGCACCCAAAATACGGTACACATGCCAATGTCGGCCTTCACCAAACAAATGCATGTCGAAATCGGATAACTGTGCGGGCAGACTGTAGGGGTCGTGATAGAGATGGCTGTTACCCTGTGTATCGACACGTTGCAGTTGATAGGGTGTGGCGATGGAGGTGCGGCCTTGCCAACAAAAAAAATCACTGCCTTCAATGCGTTCCAGTGTAATGTGGTGCAAAGGTAATGACAGTTGGCGCGTTTGTGGTGCAAACACGCAGATACTATAGAGATCACCCTGGCGATGCAGACCTAAAACAGAAAACGGATCATGGTGACGTGCATCCTGAATTTTTAACTGGTCTGCATTGAGGTGTACGTTTTTATTTGGCATGGCTCTACATTTATATCGCGCGGTTGAAAAACGGGTGCAATCCTGGTGTCGAATGACATGGCGCAACAGCAATTCATTTTGGTTGCACTATGATAACACCTTGAGTTTTTTTGATTTCCCTGAATCTCTGATTAAATCAGAGCCTGCTTCACTATAACAAAGATAGGCAACCTGAACAGCGAATGCACGTGTACATCGCATGGCGGTAAATGTTGGCAGTCTTTATGCATTTGTAGGATTAATGGAGACTAAATGAAAATAGAACGTTCGCCGCGATTTATTTCGCGGCTTACCCGCGATACCCTGGCGTTGATTATGGCGGGTGGCCGAGGCACGCGTTTGCAGCATTTAACCCTGTGGCGTGCCAAACCGGCGGTGCCATTTGGTGGCAAATTCCGCATTATCGATTTTCCCTTGTCGAACTGTGTTAACTCGGGTATTCGCCGCATCGGCGTGTTAACACAATATAAGGCGCATTCACTCATCGTGCATATTCAGCATGGCTGGGGGCATCTACGCGGCGAATTTGGCGAATTTGTGGAGCTGCTGCCAGCGCAACAACGCATTGAAACCTCCTGGTATTCCGGTACCGCCGATTCTATTTACCAGAATATCGATATTATTCGCGCGCATGCACCCAGTTATGTACTGATACTGGCCGGCGATCATATTTACAAAATGGATTATGGTTCGATGTTGGCGCATCACGTTGAAACCCAGGCGGATATCACCGTAGGGTGTATTGAAGTGTCGCTGGAAAAAGCCATGGAGTACGGAGTGATGGGTATAGATGAAGATACCCGAATCCGAAGTTTTCAGGAAAAACCGAAACAGCCCACGCCCATACCGGGCCGGCCGGACACCGCGCTGTGTTCCATGGGTATTTATGTTTTTAACACCCGATTTTTGTATGAACAATTAATTAAAGACGCCGATACGCCCGCATCCAGCCACGATTTTGGCAAAGATATCATTCCTGGCGCGATCCAGAATAAATACCGTGTCTATGCCTATCCGTTTCGTGATCACGATAGCGGCAAGCAGGCGTATTGGCGTGATGTGGGTACGGTGGATGCGTTTTGGGAAGCTAATCTGGAATTAATTGGCATTACACCGGAACTGAATTTATACGATGACGTGTGGCCCATCTGGACCTATCAGGAACAACTGCCACCGGCAAAATTCATTTTTGATGAAAAAGATCGTCGCGGTGTGGCGATCGATTCCATGGTGTCGGGTGGATGCATTATATCCGGCGCCACCGTGCGTCATTCCTTGTTATTTTCCAATGTGCGGGTGGAAGAATATTCGATGGTGGAATCCTCGGTCGTATTACCGGATGTGGATATAGGTAAAAACTGCCGGATTCGCAATGCGGTTATTGATAAGGGCACTATTATTCCCGATGGTATGATCATCGGTGAAAATATTGAGGCCGACAAAAAACGTTTTTATGTCACCCCCAAAGGCGTGATATTGGTTACACCCGAAATGTTAAATCAGGAATTGCATCATGTCAGGTAAGGAGAAAGTTTAAAGGGTAAAGTTTAAAGGGGGTAAAAACCAATGCCATTAAGTTAAGGATTTTTCCCTCCCCCTTTGAGGGGGAGGGTTAGGGAGAGGGAGTCTTAAATTTTTTCCTTAACTTAATGGCATTGGGGTAAGAACGGTTTTCCTTTGTACTTCAACCTTATTTATTAACACGTAAAAAATACAATGCACCAGGGTTCTCATTGATGGCAACAAAACTTAACGTAGTCCTATATTGGCACATGCACCAGCCGGAATACCGTGATATTCGTAATGGTCTGTATCATCAGCCCTGGGTGTATCTGCATGTCATAAAAGATTATGTGGATATGGTGGCGCATCTTGAAGCCAATGCAGAGGCGCGTGCAGTCGTGAATTTTGCGCCGATTTTGCTCGATCAAATTAACGATTACGCACAACAACTAAAAACCTATCTGGATTTGGGTGAAGGTTTGCGTGATCCCCTTTTAATGGCACTGGCTGGGCCGGTCATCAAAAAAAATCCTGAAAACTGGTTACGTTTAATGAAAGCCTGTTTGCGTGCCAACGACGACCGTATGATTAAACGCTTTGAACACTATAATTTGCTCGCGACCATGGCGCGTGCGGCGGTGTTGGATACCGCCATTATTAATTATTACGATGAACAGTACATGGTGGATTTGTTGGTGTGGTATCACCTGGCATGGTTCGGTGAAACCGTGCGTCGAACCGATACGCGGGTACAAAATCTGATAAAAAAAGCGCAGGGATTCAGCCTGCACGACAGGCATCAACTGCTGGAGATTATCTACGAATTGGTGGCAACCGTTATTTCGCGCTATCGCAAGCTGGCAGAGCAGGGACGTATAGAATTATCCATGACACCTTATGCGCACCCCATTGTGCCCTTGTTGCTCGACATGGAATCGGCGCAACAGGCAATACCGGATGCGCACTTGCCCATGATAAAAAAATATCCAGGTGGTGAACAAAGCAGCCGCTGGCATATGCAAAAAGGCATGCAAGTGTTTAAACATTATTTTGGTTTTGCACCGGCTGGTTGCTGGCCATCCGAAGGCAGTGTCAGTGCTGAAACCATCCGTTTGTTGCAAGAGCAGGGTGTGCAATGGTTGGCGAGTGGTGAAACCGTGTTGCGCAACTCCATGCAAAAATCCGCAATGCAGAGCCATCATTGCATTCATCAGGCCTATCAATACCGCGACACTACACCGTATTGTTTTTTTCGGGATGATGCTTTGTCAGATCATATCGGTTTTACATATTCCGGCTGGCATGCCGATGATGCAGTCGCCAATTTGATACATAATTTACAACATATCGCCAAGGCCTGCAGCCACAAACCCGATGCCATTGTATCGATCATACTGGATGGCGAAAATGCCTGGGAATATTATCCGGAAAACGGCTATTACTTTTTGTCGGCCCTGTACAAGGGATTGGCAGATCATGCCGATTTTAATTTAACGACCTACAGTGACTATCTGACTACCCATAAACAAGCGGTGCAATTACCGGAAATAGTTGCCGGTAGCTGGGTTTATGGAACGTTTTCAACCTGGATTGGCAGTGCCGATAAAAACCGCGCCTGGGATATGCTGGCAGAAGCCAAGGCTGTTTATGATCGCGCCGTCAATGCAGGGCATTTATCGGCAGCCAATCGTGACAAGGCGGATATGCAACTCGCGATTTGCGAAGGTTCCGATTGGTTCTGGTGGTTTGGTGATTACAATGCATCGGAAATTGTCAGCACCTTTGATGAGCAATTCCGTATGCATTTGAGTAATCTTTATGCGCTGCTAGGCGAAGAACCGCCGCAATATTTATCACATGCCTTTTCGCATGGCAGCGGCGCACCTGCAGCAATGGGTGTGATGTTGCCGGGCAAGCAGCATTAATATTGCAAAAAATTCCATGTCTGATAAACAACACATGCGGGATTATTTTTTTAAGGTGCGGCGTGCCGGCGTGTTACTGCATCCCACGTCTTTGCCGGGGCAGTATGGCCGGGGTGATCTGGGGCATGATGCCTACCGTTTTGTAGAATTTTTACAGGCGTCCGGATTTTCGGTGTGGCAAATGTTACCGCTGGGGCCTACACATGAAGATGGATCGCCCTATCAGAGTGTATCTGCCCATGCCGGTAACCCGTTACTGATTAGCCTCGACTGGTTAGCGGATCGTGGCTGGTTGCAGTTACAACACATGCCACCCCATGCTGACAGCAAACTGTTTCGCCGTGCCTGTCTGCAATCTGCATTTGACCTGTTTCAGCAGCAAGCAACAGCCGACTGGAAATCAAAATTAGCCCGTTTTTGTGTACAACATGCGGTTTGGCTGGATGATTTTTGTTTGTTTATGGCGATTAAACATGAGCAGCAAGATCAGCCCTGGATGTTATGGCCGGATGAACTGCGACTGCGTGAAAAATCGGTATTTAAATCGGTTCGTAAACGTCTGCACCGGGTTATCGAACGCATCGCATTTGAACAATTTGTTTTTTTTACCCAGTGGCATGAACTTCGTGAATACGCCAGACAACGCGGCGTTATGCTGTTTGGCGACATGCCTATTTTTGTGGCGCAGGACAGCGCCGATGTGTGGGCACATCGGGATAATTTTTTGTTGAATGCTAAAGGCGATCCGCTGGTTGTGGCCGGTGTGCCACCCGATGCTTTTTCAGCTACCGGACAAAGATGGGGCAATCCGTTGTATGACTGGACTCACATGCAGGCCGATCATTTTCGCTGGTGGTTGACGCGTTTTAAAACACAGCTTGAATTATTTGATGTTATTCGTATTGATCACTTTCGCGGGTTTGAAGCCTGCTGGCAAATAGCAGCCAATGAAACCACGGCTATGCGCGGTGAATGGGTGCAGGTGCCGGGGCGTGATTTATTAAATATGGTGCGCAAAACATTTCCGGACTTATTACTGGTTGCTGAAGACCTGGGTGTTATTACTGCGGAAGTGAATGCATTGCGCGATGAGTTTGCCTTACCCGGCATGAAAATCTTGCAATTTGCATTTGGCGACAGCGCCGACAATCCCTATTTACCCCATCATCATACTGAGCGTAGCGTGGTCTATACCGGCACGCATGATAACGATACGACACTGGGCTGGATACAATCCTTACCTTATAACACGCGTCAGCATGTGAAAAACTATGTCGGATGTGGTGACATAGATGATAACGTCATGTTGGTAAAGCTGCTGGACATGGCGCTGGCCTCGGTTGCGCAATTGGCCATTTTGCCGATGCAGGACATTCTTGAGCTGGGTTCACAACATCGCATGAACACGCCGGGAACTACCGTTGATAATTGGCGCTGGCGTTTTGACTGGCAACAACTGTCGGCAAGCAAACATGAATGGATACAAAAAAAATTACATCTTTATGACAGAGCTCAATAACCCTGTGCAAGGCTGTAATGTTGCGGTTCTTTTATTGATCATACAAAATACATACTAAACGGAAATGAAACCATGAATGAAACCACCTTCGAACTTGAAATGCGTCCTAATGTGCCTAAATCACTTTCTGGTTTGCATGAACTGGCAAATAATTTATTGTACAGCTGGGATCGTAATGTACGCGGTTTGTTTTACCGGTTGGATCATGTATTGTGGGAACAGTGCGATCATAATCCGAAGCTTTTTTTACACCGGGTATCACAACAAATATTACACGATTCCGCTGAAGATCATGTGTTCATGGAAGAGTACGCACGTGTTATGTCAGCTTTCAATTCCTATTTGCATAAAACGTCGCATTATGATGTCGAAAAATATCTGGATCCTGAAAAAGACCTGATTGCATATTTTTGCGCTGAATTTGGTTTGCACGAAAGTTTTCCAATCTACTCCGGTGGCCTGGGTATTCTGGCGGGTGATCATTGCAAAGCGGCAAGTGATTTAGGGTTGCCCTTTGTTGCCATTGGATTGTTGTATCGCCAGGGTTATTTTACGCAAACTATTGACTCTCATGGCCAGCAAATTCCGGAATATTCCAAAACACGTTTCAGCGAATTGCCGATTCAACCGGCACTGGATGCGCAGGGTAATCGCATTATTATCAGCATTGAGCTGCCCGGGCGTACCGTCACGTTACGCGCCTGGCATGCCAGCGCCGGGCATATTGATATGTACTTGCTTGATAGTAATCTGAAAGAAAATACCGATGATGATCAAAAAATAACGTTTCAGTTGTATGGCGGTGATACCACCATGCGCTTGCAACAGGAAATTGTATTAGGCATAGGCGGTGTGCGTTTATTGCGTGCACTGGGATTAAAACCCACGGCCTGGCATATCAATGAAGGGCATGCTGCGTTTCAGATTCTGGAGCGTTGCCGTGAGCGGGTTGAGAGTGGCATGGTTTTTAGTGCAGCACTGGAACTGGTGGCTTCTGGCACCGTATTTACCACCCATACACCGGTTCCGGCTGGTCATGATATGTTTGACGATAAACTGATGGGTAGTTATTTTGGGCAGTTCAGTGATCAATTGCATTTAAGTTTTACAGATTTTATGCAGCTGGGTTCGTCGCCGGCCAATCTCAACAGTTTTAATATGACAGCACTGGCCTTGCGCGGTTCGCGTTTTCATAATGGCGTGAGCCGCATTCATGGTGATGTGGCATCGCATATGGAAGCGTATATCTGGCCGCAGATTCCGCCTGCTGAAAACCCAATGACCTATATTACCAATGGCGTGCATGCGCACACTTTTCTCGCGCGCGAGTGGGTGAGTTTATTTGATATGCGCTTTCGCGAGTGGCGTAATAAATTACTCGACGAAAACTACTGGCAATGTATTGACGATATTCCGGATCACCGTTTCTGGAGTTTGCGTCAGGAACTGAAAACCCAAATGCTGGAAGACGTGTATCGCCGCACCTTGCAACGTTACCGTCGTAACGGTTGCAATGAAGCATTGATACGTCGTGTTACACAATATATCAACAAACCGGAAGCCGATATGCTGGTATTGGGTTTCGCACGACGCTTTGCCACCTACAAACGTGCAACCTTGTTATTTAATGATCCCGAGCGTCTGGCCAAGATTTTGAATAATCCCGCGCAACCGGTGGTATTGATATTTGCCGGCAAGGCACATCCCAAAGATGAACCGGGCCAGAATTTGATTCGCGAGATTCACGAATTTGCGCACCGTCCCGAATTTATTGGCAGAATTATTTTGTTGGAAGATTACAACATGGCGATGGCGCGCCGGTTGGTAACCGGTGTGGATGTGTGGGTGAATACACCGCAGTACCCGCTGGAAGCCAGTGGCACATCGGGACAAAAAGCCGCTATTAACGGCGTGTTGAATTTAAGTGTGCTCGATGGCTGGTGGGGCGAAGGTTATAACGGAAAAAATGGCTGGGGCATCACGCCGCATGGTGAAAATGTGCCGGCAGATATTCGCGACCGGGAAGAAGCCAGCGATTTATTGGATTTGCTTGAAAATGAAATTGTTCCCTATTTTTACAATCGCGCGGCCCAGGGTTTTTCCAAATACTGGGTGAAGTTATCAAAAGCCTCGATGAAATCCTGCATTCCTGCATTTAATTCGGCGCGCATGGTGATGGATTATGTACGCAAGATGTATGCACCGGCGCGTAATCAGTATGCACGCTTGCAGGAAAACAATGCCCAGCCAGCCATTGATCTGGCGCTTTGGAAAAAGAAAGTGCGTGAGCATTGGCATAAGGTATCTATTTCACGTGTGGATGAATCACCCGCTATTATTTCAACCGGTGAATTTTTGCCGATAAAAATTAAAGTGTATCTGGATGGTTTGCAGCCGCAGGATGTGGCGGTGGAGTGTCTGGTGGGTGTGCGGGAAGAGGGGCAGTTTGTCATCAAGGAATGTCATCGCCTGCAATACGACAGTGTAGTAGCCGATGCGCATTTATTTTCATTGCAACTGCAGCCTGGGAATTCAGGCATGAATTATTACAAGTTGCGCATGTATCCTTACAATAAACTGCTCAGCCATCATCTTGAAACCGGTTGTATGGTCTGGCTTTAAAGGTGTTTTTTATAACGGTGGAGAAAAAATATTGAAGGGAAATGGCTCGTAGTGTGAATGGCCCTGAACATCGACACTACCTTATGCCGGTACCATACTAAAATTACTCGTGGCGATGGCGGTTTCTGCAAACCCTTGTTGATGAATAGATGTGATCGCCCGCAGGCAAAAAAGGCGGGGAAAGCATGGGTGAGGAGGCACGCAACCATGGATGGAATCGATAGAGTCGCGTCAGGAACGAAGACCGCCGAGAAGCGCATCATGGATGTACCCATCCACAAAACACTTCACATCAACTAACCAGCTCAATATCCTCACCCTGCCTACCTCAAAAAATCCATTGCCGAAAAACACAAAGC
>JANOOU010000224.1:0-7711 GCA_031421475.1 Gammaproteobacteria bacterium
CCATGCCCGCGACAAATCGGGTAAAAACACGCTCATCAATGCACGCAAATAAACACTAATATCGGCTGAAAACCCCCAGATTATTTGCATGGCTTGATATTGCGTTGCGGTTCGCACATTTATAAAAATATCGCGGGCATGGCCCGCTCCTACAGTGTTTTGTCCTTAAGTAAGTCCCATTCGGGCCTAACCCATTTTTCCCACAAAAAATACCTTGATCTCTGCCTTGGCTTGGCATAATTTCGTCACTATGAACACGCAAGACTTGATCAAGAAGCGGGAAATCCGTTTTTGCCATTTGCACCCGGATACCAACCAGGCGCAAAGTGCCTTGCTGTTGCTGAGCGATGCCGAAGGTATTGTTGATATTCAGTTTGGGGATGCGTTGTGTTTGTATGTAAGTTATGACGTGCGCGTACTCACCTTGCAGGCGATTGAACATGTATTGGTGCGGCTGGGTTATCACCTGGATAATCGTTTATTGTCACGCATGAAACGCGCCTTGTATGCCTACTGTGAAGAGACACAGCGCAGCAACCTGGGCTGTTCAGATATTACCGATACCACATTAATGTTTATTAACCATCAGTCCAGGGGCCATCGTTGTCGCGATCGCAGGCCGGAACATTGGCGCAAATATCTTTAACGGCTTTTTGTTGTTGCGTTAAACGTCCTGTCCTGCTGAATTTTTATTGCTAGTTATCCCTGACTACCGTATGGTCTGGCACGCATTTGCCAGCTTGATCCCGGGCATGGCCCACTCCTACAATACAGCATGAACGATCAACAATTATTACGTTACAACCGCCAGATTATGTTGCCGCAACTGGGCTACGAAGGCCAGCTCAAGTTGCTGGCCGCGCATGTGGTGATTTTTGGTTTGGGTGGCCTGGGTTCGCCGGTGGCCATGTATCTTGCAGCCAGTGGTATTGGCCAACTCACGCTGGTGGATTTTGATGAGGTGGATTTATCGAATCTGCAACGCCAGATTGTGCATCGCACAGAAAATATCAAGCAGCCAAAAGTGGATTCTGCCAAACGCAATTTGTTGCAATTAAATCCCGACATTTCCATACACACCATCAATCAAAAACTCGAAACGGATGCGCAGCTCGCTTTCGTACATACGGCCAGTGTAGTCGTGGATGCCACCGATAATTTCGACAGCCGCTTTGCGATTAACCGCGCCTGTGTGTTACATAAAATTCCACTGGTGTCAGGCGCGGCCATTCGTTTTGAAGGCCAGGTGAGTGTGTTTGATTTACGCGAACCCAGCAGTCCGTGTTATCGCTGTTTGTACGATGAAACCGGCACTGCCGAAGAAACGTGCAGTACGAATGGTGTGATTTCGCCCATGGTGGGCATTATCGGCAGCATTCAGGCTTTGGAAACGATCAAACTGATTGCCGGAATCGGTGAAACTTTAACCGGAAAATTATTGGTGACCGATGGCCTGTATCAGGAATGGCGCAGCATGCGCTTGCATAAAGATCCACATTGCCCGGTTTGTGGCACCCATAAAAAATCTAGTAAATAACAACTCGCCTTTCCCATCGTCATTCCCGGGAATGTTCGTCGGGAATCTTCTGTAATGGGCTTTTTGTACATAATTACGATGTACCGGCATTACAGTTGATGTATCAGCAACATCGTAGGTACTCGTTGCAGGCACCGTGTTTAGCGCTGTTTTTAGTTCGTCAAGAATTTTCCCGGGGTCAGCATGTATTTCAGCGCGCAGCCAAAAGATATTGCCGTCCCAGTTTTCATCCAGTATTTTGGCGCCCAGAAATCCGGCACTGATATTTTTAACATTTTGCACAAATTGTTTTTGATAGTCGGCGCCCAGAGACTGGGTGCTGCTACTGCTGGTGTAAACATAGGTGGCGATTTCTTCGAGTAACAGAGCCTTAAGGAGCCTCTGATTAAGTTATGTACGGCGGCTTTGCGGCCAGAATTTTCCATCCCTGCGTTGTGAAACTTGGCAAGATTCCTGGATATTGCCTGCCCATGTCGATATTCATGGACGCCTTGTGCTGAAAAATTCTGTCTCACAAATCCGCTCGCCCAAACTTGATCAGAGGCTCATTAACCTGGTCCAGCGCATTTTTTCGGGCGCTGACTTTACTATCAAGCTCGCTGGCTTTGTAGGAATATTCACGAACATAGATATTTTCTGCGGCCGTAACCTGCATGCCAATAATCATCAACACTAAAAATATTATTTTCATTCGATATTTTTACCGTAGGTGGGCATGTGATTATGCATGGCTGATTAAACTCACGGTGGGCACAACAATACGCCCACCCTACAATTTAATTATCGGAATCGTCCGCTTTTTTTACGCGTATTTTCACACCGGATATTTCTTTGCCATTCAAGCCTTTAATAGCGGCCTTGGCTTCGCCTGCCAGCGGCAGCTGCGCAAACCCGAATCCCTTTGACAGTCCGGATACCGGATCCATTACCAGATCACACGATTGCACTCTGCCATAGACTGCGAATAATTCACGTAACGCAGCTTCTGTTAAATCACGCGGTAAATTTCGAATGATGATTTTCATGCTGACTCCGATAGCTGTGGCATAGCAAACAAAGGCTGTTTGTCTATTACTAAAAATGAAAAAAATGTCAGCTAAAACTGACGTGTCAGATCAGAGATGATATATAAGATTTAATTGCAGTGAATCAATGTCATCGCGAATGACATATTCAATCCGGATCTGGGTTGCGCTATTTAAACGAATGCCCGCGCCCGCACCTAGCATGAAGCCGCTGTCGTCGCCTAAATCCAGGCCAAGCCGTGCCAGCCAACGCAGGTTGTCGCGAATGACACCATCCAGTACGTAGGTTGTCCATAAACCACCGGCATCACCACGTGAAAAACCGTAGTCCATATAACCCAGCTCTACTGAACTTTTGGCGCCTTCAATTAAATTCACCTGATCAAGATCATAGGCTGCAAAAAATTGAAAACCAATTTCACTATCGTCGTAACCAGGACCGTCGACGGCGTTACGCGCTACACCAGCACCTATCGACATTTTGCTTGTTGTTAACAACGCACCTTGCGACTGCTCGGCTTGCGCTGCTGTCAGCTGTACACACATTGCGAGGCACAGGCTTGTAGTAATTTTATGCATGTTGTTAATCTCCGGTTACGGCTTGAAAGTCTTCAAACAATTTGTCTGATTCCTGCAGGAAGGTCTGCAGGGATTGGGTTTCAGCCCATTGCGCAAACGGTGGTTTGAGCATGGCCTGGTACTCTGGATCAGCAATGAATGCAGGGCGATTGGCCTGCATCACAAAACCCATCACTATTATCAGTGTCCAGGAAAATATATTCGACAAAAGGAATTGACGCCGGGCTGATAAATTCATGGCGCGACCCATACTGGCATAAAACATAAACACCATCAGCACGCCACTGGCCAGATAACTCAACACCTCAGGCAGCAGTATATTACGCGAGTTGAAAGCTACGTATTCGATGGCATTTTCAAACACCATGTCGGCCAGAAAATACACGATGGTGATAGACAGAAAAAATAGATAATGGGTTTTACGCCGCACCACAAATGCAATCATGCTCCATAATACGGCCCACAGTATCGCCACTCCTACAATCGGTAAAGCGTTGGCGGCGATTCTTTGTAGTGATATTTTTTCGCTGGCAATCAGATATTCACTGAACATTTGTGTCAGCCATAGTACCAACAACAAAACAGCCACCGCCAGTAGCTCACCTGTCGTTTCTAAAAAGCCTGCAATACTGTCATGCATTTTTTTTACCGGCACTACAGCATGCGACGGTTTATAAAATCGCATGTGTGTTTTGCCTAATAGCAACTCATCACCCGATTGGATAATATGGGTATCTTGTAACAAAGGTTTACCACGCAGATGTGGCGGATTCACTACATCCACCTGACGCAATATCCAGCCGTCTTCGGCCACCTCCAGCACAATATGTTCGGCTGCAACAAAAGGATCATTCAGAATAATATCGTTAGTGTAACCACGGCCAATGCTCAAGGGAAAACGTGTTATATGCCGATAGGCAGGTAGCCGCCGGTGCGTGTCATGAATTTCAACGATTAATTGCGCCATGACAGGCTCCCCATAAATTTCTGCACCAGCGCCATCGCGTTTTCTTTAGTGAAACCCGATGCCGTCATGGCAACCAGTAATCCCGTGTGGGTTTCCCCCAGGCTCGCCATGTTTAAGGTTAGGTCGTATAAACCTGCAAAATTTTTATAGGCCCGTGTACAAATAGCCGCTTTCCATGTTTTTCCCGTTATATCAACAAATCGTGTATTACACCGAAAGTTATCTACATCTTCTTCATCGGCCAGATTGGTGCTGCTACCTTCGGCAAATCGTTCTGTGTACAAATTATAAAATTGCAGCGTATTGAGTTTATCCGTACTCAACATATCGTATCGAAAATCAATGCTGCCAGTTTCGAAATGATCGGAAATATAAATGCTATCAGGGCTGGAGCAGGCACTATAGGTATGGCTGTACAGTTGCTCAAGTTTGTTATCGGTTTGCCCCCAGCATTTAAAATAATTAGCCAGCTCTGCAGGTACCTGGGCCTTACCCAATTGCATGGTTTTCCATTTTTCCTTGAGCAATTTCTCCATGGTTTGCTGCTGGCTGGCCAGTAACTGCCGGGTAATACGCTCTGTTAAATTAATGTCCTGGCCACTGGACTGTTTTATTTCGTCGAGCAACGCACTCAAATACCGCACCGGCACTAAAAAACTTAATTCATTACCCGCTGTGGAAACATTGATGCCTATGACCTCACCCTTGCGATTGATCGCCGGGCCGCCACTCATACCCGGATTAAGCGCACCGGAAAACAGAATTTTTTCGTACAGTGATTTTTCCAGCAAGCCGTTGTAAGTGCCCGGGATAATAACCATCCCCAGATCATGCGGATTTCCAATCGCAAACATTCGCGTACCCTTGGCCAGGCTATTCGCCTTGATTTCAAGATAGGCTGACCCCGGTAAATCCGCCTGCACAACAGCCAGATCGTGAATCACGTCAATATCCCGCACCGTCACAATGCCACTGCTGCCATCGTACGCCAGATACTCCACGCGATATTGTTCGGGATCATGCAAATACGCAGCCACTACATGATAGTTGGTAGCAATCAACCCATCGGCCGACACCCTGAAACCGGTGCCTATGCTCATTTTCTTGTCTGAAGCCTTGTCGATCACCTGCACCTGAAATATGCGATCCTGCAAATCACGGTAGATGTCTTCCGCTTCAAAACTGGCTGGCACAGCCAACACAGCGGGCACAAAACATACTGCGGCGATACCAAACCACCCGATTATTTTATTCATACCGACCTGCAATGGCATACTTGGGAAAAAGAGCTGCATGATAGCAATGTTGCTGCTTCATTTCACAGCTAGGTGCCGGTATAGTAGCCCTACCCGGGTTAAGCAACCCCCAGCCACTACCCAACTTGACCCTATGCATCGTCTCAAACCCCCCCAACTGTTACTCATTACCCTATTACTAACTGTTGTTGCACCGGTTGTTATTGATGCACAGAGCCTGCAAGCGCCAGAAAAGTTGCAACCTTTGCCCGATCACCGGCGCGCCACTGCCGAAATCGTATCCCGCCTGCAAAACGCGCATTACCAGCGCTACAGCGTATTCCTCGACGACCGGCTCTCTGCCACCATCCTGGATAGTTACCTCAATTTGCTGGACCCTGAACGCAGCTATTTTTTGCAAACCGATATTGATGAGTTCAACAAATTGCGCGAACGCATGGATGACGCCTTGAAAACCGGCAATATGCAACCGGCTTATGCCATATTTAACATTTTTCAACTGCGTTTATTCGATCGCCTGCAATATTTGCAAACCAGTCTTGACCAGGGACTGGACAAACTCGATTTTAAACAGAATGAAACCCTACTGTTTGATCGTGAACATGCCCCCTGGGCAAAAAACATGACCGAACTTGACGACCTGTGGCGCAAACGTTTCAAAAATGATGTGTTGAGTTTGAAATTAACGGATAAAGATTATCCCGCCATTACAGAAACATTGCGTAAACGTTATAACAATCGCATTAGTCAGGCCCGACAGACCAAAAGCGAAGATGTATACACCGTTTTCATGAATGCATTTACCGAGAGTTACGATCCTCATACCCAGTATTTATCACCCAAAGCGGCTGAAAATTTCAACATCCAGATGCGTTTGTCACTCGATGGAATTGGTGCCATGCTGCAAACCGACGAAGAATACACCAAGGTTATGCAGGTGATTCCTGGCGGCCCGGCAGACAAATCCGGACAACTAAAAGCCAACGATAAAATAGTAGCCGTGGGACAAGGCAAGGACGGCGAAGTTGTTGATGTAGTGGGCTGGCGCTTGAACGATGTAGTCGATTTGATCCGTGGCCCCAAAAACACCGTTGTTAAATTAGCCATTTTGCCGGGTAATGCAGCCGACACATCACAAACCAAACTCATTGCCATTACCCGTGACAAGGTTGAACTGGAAGACAAGGCCGCCAGTAAAAAAATACTGGACATGGATAACTACGGTAAAAAACACCGCATTGGTGTTATTACCTTGCCTAAATTCTACATCGATTTTGAAGCTGCCGAACGGGGTGATCCCAATTACCGCAGCACCACACGCGATGTAAAAAAATTACTGCGCGAGCTGGTTGCCGAAAAAGTGGACGGCATCGTCATTGACTTGCGCAACAACGGTGGTGGCTCGTTACAAGAGGTGGTGGATTTAACCGGTTTATTTATCGAAACCGGGCCCACTGTACAAGTACGCCACACATCAGGAAAAATTGATGTACACGGCGATCGTGATCCGGAAATAATTTATAAAGGACCCCTGGCAGTATTGGTTAATCGCCTGTCGGCCTCGGCATCTGAAATTTTTGCAGGTGCCATTCAGGATTATCACCGTGGCATTATTATCGGCACACAAACCTACGGCAAAGGAACGGTACAGGCGAAAATGCCTTTGTCATACGGCGAAATAACCCTGACACAACAAAAATTTTATCGCATAACCGGTGACAGCACGCAAAACCGCGGTGTGATTCCCGACATCAACCTGCCCTCGTTATATAACGTCAATGAAATCGGCGAAAGCGCGCTCAAAGGCGCTATGCCATGGGATCGTATACGTTCATCACAATTTAGCAGCTGGCCAGAATTTTCTTCTAAAATTCCGCGTTTGATTGAATTACATAAGCTACGTGAACCCAAAGATCCAGACTATGTGTACCTGATTAAAACCAGTGAACTCATTGAACAGCGCAGCACCAAAAAAGAACTTTCACTTAACGAGAACAATCGTCGCGCAGAAAAGAAAACCATTGAGGCCCAGCAACTGGCATTAGAAAACGAACGCCGCAAGAAAAAAGGCATGAAGGCCATTGCATCACTCGAAGAGCTTGATACCAAAGACGATGTACCATCTGATATAGACGAAGGCGCTTCCAAGGAAGAGCTCCCGTTACTAACTGAATCCAGTCACATTCTGATGGATTACATTTCACTCAGCCGTCAACAATTCGTCAACCAATAAATATTCTCAACCAGAAATCTAAACGAGATTGGCACATGAATGCGCCAACAAAATCGATTACATCATTAACATGCTGGTAAGTTAAAGAAAATTTATGCTGTTGCAGGTGCACCG
>JANOOU010000225.1:0-2465 GCA_031421475.1 Gammaproteobacteria bacterium
TTTCGCTCCAGAGTAAGTGGGCAATTAAATTATCGGCACCATCTGTAACATAGGTTTTGATGTGTAGCTGTGAACAATAATCTTCCAGTATGCGGCGGTGTGTATCGTCAGCTTCATAAATGAGCACAGTGCGATCATCAAATCGGGCCAGTTTTTTGACAGGTGCCAACTCATCAGGCTTCCAGTAGAAGGTAAGCATAATAGTGGGACCATTGGCATTCGGATATTGAATGTCAAAACTCCCATCCATTAGTCGAGTTAATTGTGAAGCAATGCGTAATGCCAGGGCATCTCCCTCACTGTCAATGTCGCGGGTATAGATACGTTTTGCATGATGATGTGGGTAGTAACTGATTTCAATTCGAATTTGCTGGCGATTATCTGCACCTATGGGCATGGCATGCGCATACACGTAAACCTCTTTCTCGTAACAATGTTCGATTGCGTAGCGAATTAAGTTGGACAATAGCTGACGCAACCGTTGTGCATCTCCGTGTACATGCCAGGGGAAGGATTCGGCAATATAGTATTGCAACTCTATACCCTTTTCATGTGCCAGCGTGGCCAGGCTATGCAGTAAGGTGTTGATCAATAAACGAGGTTGAAAACTTTTGTTATCGAAATTGACGCCACCGTGTTCAATTTGTGAAAAATCAACCACATCTTCGATAATATCCTGAAGGGCGCTACTCGATTGATTCAGCGCTTGTAAATATTGTTTTTGTTGATCAGTCAGTTGTGTTTTGTTTAATAAATCAATCATGCCCACAACGCCGCTAATGGGTGTGCGAATTTGATGGGTCATGGTGGAAAGAAATTCAGACTTGGCTTTATCGGCCTGCGCGGATTCTTCAACAGCGCTTTGCAGTCGTTTTTGTAATGAATATAAATAAAAAGGCAGCGCAATAATTAGTAATAAAAATGCGATGGCATCCAGCATCAGGATGCTCCATGCATTCTCACTGATTAAAAGAATGTTGTAGCCAACGAGGGTAAAAGATACGGCTGCAAACAAAAAGTGCTTACCGTAGCGCGAGCCATAACCAATGTAAATCCACAAGTAGATCAGAACATATACGCTGTTAATGCCCCCGGTAAACCATGCCGAAAAGGTGGTGCATGAAACATCAAACGCCAACACCACATAACGGCGTGGCGTGCAGACCGGAAGCACGTACAGACTTAACAGGATAACAAAACTAATACCAAAAAATATAAGTGTGAAGCGTGTAAGTGCGGCCTGCTGAACGTCGAAGTAGCCGCTGTCTATGCCATAGGAAATGTAAACATAGGTGAGTAAACCGATGGTGAGTCGTATAAGTGATTGGATGAATTCAGCGTTCTTGAGCATATCCGTGGTTCCTTGAACGGTTGGCGTAGTATAAGAGTCAACGGCCTGCCTGTCTTCGATATCGATCCATTTGCTGACTGGGGCTGCCCAAATACCAAGGCACGATTGCCGAAATAGGTGTTGGCAAGCGGCAGCCGCTGCCGCATACACTGTCAACGCGTAGCGAATTGAAATTGTCGATAGAGAAGGGTTTCCCGGGTACGTATTCCAGCACCAGCGCCTGAAGGCGTGCCAAAAAATTCGGTAAATCCACAATATACAGGTCTTTATCCAGGGTCTGTGCCGTATACCTGACAAGCTCGTGCAGGCTGAAATCTTCCGGGCCACACAGGTCGTAGCGCTTACCAAATGTCGCCTTGTCGTCTATGGCATCCATGAATACGTCGACGATATCACCGACGTAAACCGGTGCAAAATGGGATTGTCCGCAGGCCAGGGGAAAGACCTTTGGGCTTAGACGCAGTAATTTGGCAAAGCGGTTAAAGAAATTATCGCCGGGGCCAAAAATAACGGATGGTCGAAAACTGGTGACGGCACAGCTGCCAGCAAAGGTGTGCAAATGATTTTCGCCATCGCCCTTGCTGCGTAAATAATGACTGGGTCCGATGTTGGCATCGGCATTCAGTGCGCTCATATGCAGAATGCGGGGTACTTTATTGTGATGACAGGCATCCAGAATCCTCCGTGGTAATTCCAAATGGGCGCGGCGAAAGCCTCCACCATTGTGCCCACGTTCGTTCAATATACCCACCAGATTAATCACAACATCAATATCGCTCAGATGTTTTTCCAGTTGTTGCGGGTTGAAGATATCGCATTCCACATAGCGGAGTTCAGGTAGCACCGCCAGGTGTTTTGCACGCTCCGCATTACGCACCAGCAACTTTACCTTGACCTGCTTTTGACACAGTCGGTTTGCCAGATGGCTGCCGACGAAACCGGTTCCACCCAGTATGCAGATATGAATCGGGCGCATGGATAACTCTCAAATGTTTAACGCGGCGCAAGTATAGCTTGACAGTGTAAATTGATTCACTTAATACTTACCCCATGAAGAAACATGTCGCACGAGTCTGTATGTCACACATCCGCCTACGCTGGTGGTCGAGTGAGT
>JANOOU010000226.1:0-8046 GCA_031421475.1 Gammaproteobacteria bacterium
AAATTGTGACTCGTTCAGTACATTTCACAAAACCCGCCACATACCTCTCGACTATTCCGTGCCAATACCGTAATTTGCGCGCCCCGAAGCGATGACTTAACAGCAAGGCGTAAACATGAAAAGCAAACAGATGATTCTCTATGCCGGTATTTTAACCAGCACCTTGATCACGGGATTAATGATCGGCTGCGACAGCGGCAACAGCACCGGCCAGGGCCGCCTTAACCTGCATATTACTGACGCACCCGTCGATGGCGCAGATAATGTATGGATTGAATTCACTGGCGTGGAAATTAAAGCCGGTAGCGAAACCATCGATATCACCTACGATGCACCCAAAACAATTGATTTATTAGCTTTAACTGCTGGCGCGGCGGAATTGATCGTTGACGATCAGGTATTACCGGCGGGCCAGGTGGAATGGATACGCCTGAAAGTAACGGAAGCAAACAGCACCATCATCGTTGATGGTATCCAACATAATTTGCAAATTCCCAGTGGCGAACAAAATGGTCTGAAATTAAACCGCCCGATTACCATTCCTGAAAATGGCGTGGCGACATTTACCATTGATTTTGATTTACGAAAATCGGTACATCAGAATAGCAATGGTTACACACTGCGCCCAACACTGCGTTTGATCGATAACAGCACAGATGGCGCATTGCAGGGTTCTTTCATGACTGGCTACTGCAAAAACATAAACAATGCAGCGGTTTATGTCTATGAAGGGACGGGTGTAACAGCCAATGATTTAGGCAGTGCGAGTGAACCAGTGACAACAGCCCGCGTAACACTGGTTGACCCGTTGGCAGCAATTGCCAGCTACAAATACACAGTGGCATTTCTGCCTGCCGGTAATTACACCGTGGCCTACACCTGCGATGCCAGCATTGATACCCTGGAATCAGGTGACGAAGTGCAATTCATTAGCACCAGCAATGTCACGATTGTTGCCGGCCAGACGGCTGTGAATAATTTCGAACTGCGAGAAATGTAATCCCTGAATTCAATTTCAAAGCACTCTACCCGGCTGCAATGGCCGGGTGGTTTTTAATCCTATTGCGTATCGTCACACAAAATTTATGCATTCCCACGCGGAGCGGGGGAACGAGAGAAACACAAAAAAAATATTGCAGCTGCGTTTTCTTGTAGATTGTAGGGCGGATAAGTGAAACGCATCCGCCGATCACTGCGGTGGATGCGCTACGCCCAAAGTTGAGTTCTGGCACCCTACAACAATCGGAATCGGATGTTCTGCCAAGCCACAAAAAGTACAAACAAAATAATATCATTTGTGCTTTTTTTAAGCCACTTTCTGCCATACCAGTATACGATTATTCACCGGCATTTCATGATCGGAATGCAACAGCATATTATGCTGTTTTGCCAGCTTCACGAGTTCTTCAAAATGGCGAATGCCGCTCTGCGGATCACGTTCTTTCAACCACATATCAAAACGTGCATTGCTGTCGCTGGTATATTGGCCGTCATAATTAAAAGGTCCGTACTGCGCAAACAAACCACCCGGTTTTAAACATTTTCCTGCGCCGGCAAACAGGGCTTGCACGGCCATCCACGAAACAATGTGCAAGGTGTTGGCCGTAAAAATATAATCAAATAACTGCGGCGGCCAGGTTTGATTCACATCCAGAATTAACGGCTGGCGTATACGTTGATGTGTCACCTCATTAAACCAGAGCGTCATACCCGGAATCTGATCCGCACAATCACTGGGCTGCCAGGTTAAATGCGGCATCTGCTGCGTAAAATGCACCGCATGCTGGCCGGTGCCGCTGCCAATTTCCAAAACATCGCCGGGTGCCGTCAATATTTTTTGCAACACCTGCGATATCACTTGTTTGTTTTGCTCACTGGATTCGGCCCATGGCTTATTCATGGGTTTGTTCATATAAAAAATTCCTTAAGCGCGCGATACAAATAAAACGCATCCCAGGTACCGGCGAGCTCACGAATGGAATGCATGGCAAAGGTCGGCACACCGACATCCAGTGTTTTAACGCCTATACCGCCTGCTGTAATCGGGCCGATGGTGCTGCCACAGGCCATGTCGCTGCGTACCACAAACGATTGCACCGGCACATCGGCTTTTTTACAGAGCTGACGAAATAACGCACTGGTTTCACTGTTGCTGGCGTAACGCTGGTTGGAATTGATTTTAATCACCGGGCCCTGGTTCAAAACCGGGCCATGATTGTCGTCGTGTTTATCCGCAAAATTGGGGTGCACACCGTGGGCATTGTCGGCCGAAATCATGACTGAGCGATCAATCATGCGGCTGAAATTTTCACCCACGCCCACCAGTCGTTCCAGCACCGATTTTAAAAACGGGCCTTGCGCACCCGACGCAGACAGGCTGCCAACTTCTTCGTGATCACTGCAAATTAACAAACTACTGGCGTCATCACCCGCCTTCAGTAAAGCCATCATGCCGGTGTAACAGCTTAATAAATTATCCAATCGTGCCGATGCCAAAAAATCCTGATGCAAGCCAATAATTGCTGGCGGCTGCACATCGTAAAAACTCAATTCATAATCCAACACTTCGTGTACTTTTAATTTTGGATCGTGTTTTTTTAACCATTGCAGCAGCAAATTTCTAAAGTCAGGTTTATCTGTTTTATCAGGCAAACGCAACAGCACTGGTGGCAAATCTTTTTGCGCATTAATGCTGTGGCTGGTATTGGCATCACGATCAAGATGAATGGCAAGGCTGGGAATCGTTGCAACAGGCACTTCAAAATTAATGAGCGTTTGTTGGATATCGCCCTGGTTATTTAAATAATTCACCCGCCCGGCCAACGATAAGTCACGATCAAACCACGGATTAAGCAAAGCACCACCGTATACCTCAACACCTAACGAGAAATACATTTGCTTAACCAGCTCGGGTTGTGGTTTCACTTTCAAACAGGGGCTGTCAGTATGCGCGCCCACCATACGAATGCCGGTTTCACTCAAAACACTCTTGCCGTAGACAAAAGCAATAATGGAGGAGGCATTGCGGGTGACATAATATTTTTTTCCAGCTTTCAATTGCCAGGCATCGGCTTCCTGCAAACAAACAAAATCTTCGGCCGCCAGCAACTCCGCCATATTTTTAACGGCATGGAATGGCGTTGGCGAAGCCTGTATAAATGTCATCAGGCCCTGGTTGAACTCGGTGTTATTCATATAATCCTCATGAAAATGGTCTGGTCAACATTAAAAGAAAACGCAAATGAACGCAAATGAACGCAAATGTTTTTTTGGTTATGCTTTTTGTTGGTCGGCCTTTAGGATGACGACTTTTCATCTTGTTAGCCCAAAAAACGTCAGCCTAAAGGCTGACCCGAATTATGCTTTAACAACCATTATTTTTATTTCGCTTTTATTTGCGTTTATTTGCGTTCATTTGCGTTTTCTGTTTCTTTACCCAATCCGATACAAAGTCTGCTGCTCATAGCCAGTAATAATATTGATCATGCCATGCAGTTCTTTATCCAGGCTTGCATCGCCGGTATCGACTCGTATTGGCCGTCCATTCAATGCATGTAATTTTTCAGGGGTGGCAATGATTAATAAATTATCCTTACCCACCGCCCGGATCACTGCGGGACTGAATTGCTGATTACCACGGCCAAACAAATGACCCTGGCCACCAATAATGGTTAAAATTATTTTTACCCGGTGCACTGCAATCAATGCCAGTATATTTTTTTCGTTCAGATCCTTGGCGACTAACTTGCGATCCAATACCGCATCTATGCCCAGCAGGGTTGAGTCCAGTTGCATCGCATCCATCACCGCTTTGGGTGTGCGCCCCGAGCCTATAAAATACAGCACCCCGTCTTCCATGGTTTCAACCATATACGCTGCCATGTCCTGTAAAATCAGCTCCTGGTGGGTGACACCGCCTTCTTTCATGCCCTGCATGTATTCGTTTTCGGCCGGCACGTTTAAATAACCGTAACGTTGCGCTTTGACGATGTCGTTCCGAAACGCGTCTTCGTCTATATCCATCACCGATGCTTCCTGTAACAACAAGGGACGACCGCGAATAATTTTACTTAATAATTCACCCGCATGTTGTGGTGTAACGGCATACACCGCCGAGTGAATTTTACAACCGGCGGGAATACCCAGCACCGGCACACGCTGTTTTTCATCACACGCCATCATGGCATTAAACACATTACGTGCGGTGCCATCACCGCCGGCAAATACCAGCAAATCTATACCCTGCTGTAACAGCGTTATGACAGATTTTTCTGTGTCGGCTGCACGGGTTGCACCGGCATTATTCTGACCCACCACGGTTAGATCAAAACCCAGATCGCGACACACGTATTCACCCATGTCATGCGCAGCGGTGTACACGCGAAATTGATCACGGTGATCCTGCAATATTTCCAGTGCACCACGCGCACGTACTTGTGCCCGAGGCAGTGCGCCCAATTGCTGTGCCCGCTGCACCATGCCGTCTGAGCCCTTGAGCGCAACGCTGCCGCCCATTCCCGCTACCGGATTAATCACCAGCCCCAGTCTGAACAAACTTTACTCCTGAAAAAAATCTGTTTTTGAGACAGTTGACGCCACATACACCGGTTCATTGATGAGCGCTCAGCACACCCTGCTGGAAATCATGGTGGTATCATATCATCCGTATGACACGTCATGGCTCAAGACCTTACATTATGGATTTACCTGTATGACATTACCGCCCGCATTAAAATCACGTCGCCAATCCGTCGCGGTAAAAATTGGCAAAGTCACCGTCGGCGGCGCTGCACCCGTGGTGGTGCAATCCATGACCAACACCGATACCGCAGATGAAATCGCCACCACCATACAGGTGGCCGAGTTATTCAAGGCCGGTTCCGAGATGGTGCGTATTACCGTGAACACCGCCGAAGCTGCCGCCGCCGTCCCCCATATTCGTGAGCGACTGGCAAAAATGAATCTCGATGTGCCCTTGATTGGCGACTTTCATTTCAATGGCCACAAATTACTCACTCAGCACCCGGCCTGCGCTGAAGCCCTGGCGAAATACCGCATTAATCCCGGCAATGTGGGCCGTGGCAAAAAGCGCGACGAGCAATTTGCCACGCTCATTGATATAGCCTGCAAAAATAACAAACCGGTACGTATCGGCGTGAACTGGGGCAGCATGGATCAGGAACTGCTGGCGCGTTTGATGGACGAAAACGCCAGGCTGAACGAACCGCTCGATCCCAAACAAATCATGTTCGAAACCGTGATTCGTTCAGCACTGGAAAGTGCTGCTACAGCCGAACATATCGGACTGCCGCGTGACCATATTATTTTGTCGTGCAAGATGTCAAATGTGCAGGATCTGGTGAGCGTTTACCGCGAGCTCGCACAACGTTGCGACTACGCTCTGCATCTGGGTTTAACCGAAGCCGGCATGGGCTCCAAAGGCATCGTGGCCTCCACCGCCGCGCTCGCCATTTTGTTACACGATGGCATAGGCGACACCATTCGCATTTCACTCACCCCCGAGCCGGGCGCGTCACGCACCAAGGAAGTCATCGTTGGCCAAGAAATTTTACAAACGATTGGATTACGTGCATTTGTGCCACTGGTGACTGCCTGCCCCGGCTGCGGCCGCACCTCCAGCACCTATTTTCAGGAACTCACCGAACGTATTCAGGCTTACTTGCGCAGCCAGATGCCGGTGTGGAAAGCGCAATATCCCGGTGTAGAAAACATGACGGTGGCGGTGATGGGCTGTGTGGTCAACGGCCCCGGCGAAAGCAAACATGCCAATATCGGCATCAGCTTGCCCGGCAGTGGCGAAAGCCCGGTGGCGCCAGTATATGAAGACGGCGTAAAAACCGTCACACTAAAAGGCGAACACATTGCCGAAGAATTCCAGTCCTTACTCGTTAACTACATTGCACGAACTTACGCACACAAATGAAAAAACTGTTTTTGATTTATTGCTTGCTTGCAGCCGCTGCAAACACACGGGCCGACGAACTCGCCCCCTTCACCACCGATGGTTGCAGCATGTTTCCCAATGGCAACCCATTACACAAATCGCTCTGGTTGCAATGCTGCATCGCCCATGACCTGGCCTACTGGAAAGGTGGCACCCGACCGGAACGCCTGGCTGCCGATCTGGCACTCGAACAATGTGTAAAAAATGTAGGCGAACCCAAAATTGCCAACCTCATGTTGACTGGCGTACGCGCCGGTGGCACACCTTATTTACCCTCCACCTATCGATGGGGATACGGCTGGTCACTCACGCGTGGATACCAGCCACTCACTAATGAGGAGCAGTCACAAGTTATAAAACAGCTAAACAGCCTCGATACCTTGCTCCACAACAGCATCGACAGCCTGCAAAGTACGCCCTCCCCCATCCCGGAAAACCCTGTTAAAACAAGCCCCCAGCCCTGAGCTATCCCTTTACGCAGGCTTGAATACACACCGCCAAACTGGTATAAATAACCCAGCAATTTACTCAGGTATTATTTCAAAACCTGAATTCCCCCCAACTAGAAGAGAAGAGGTACTCAATATGGATTTGCCAGCACGTGACGGCGACGGTTATTTACAAGAGATGGGCAACTGGTCCCCTGAAGTGGCGCGCGCCATGGCAGCTGCTGATGGTTTTGACCTGACAGACGAAAAGTGGGAACAGATTCTGAAAGCCCGCGCATACTACGATGAACATAGCTCGGTACCCCCGATACGCAAATTTGCCAAATACATCGACATCGACCAAAAAGATCTGTTCAAAATGTGGATGACCGGCCCGATGAAACCGATTACCAAATACGGCGGCCTGCCGAAACCAACCGGTTGCGTTTAACGCCTTTTGGTTTTTTAGCTACACTCCAAAAACCCCCGCATTGCGGGGGTTTTTTCATTAATCAAGTACACCACCGTACCCTAAGCAACACAAATCAACTGGATACTAAAATGAAGCATGGGCAAAAATAACGATAGCGTTGTTGTCAGTGTGTACAGACGTACTTGCTGAGTAGGTTACTGTTGCTCGACACCGTCCAATAATTGTGGACTGGTGAGAATATCGAGGAAGGTGTAGGCGTTGGTTTTTTGGGCGTGATGGGTAATGTATTTTTGTTGCTGGCGCAATCACTTCTGGCTAGTATGCATGGCGACTCCAGATGGTTGCAATTGTGTGGTAACAATCAGCTTACCATCTCGCCAGCTTTTTTATTATTTTCAATTAGTTGCAATGCATTTTGTGCCGGTGCTTGGGCTTAAGTAAGTGCTATTCGAATCTGACTCCTTGATTCCATAACCCTGATCATTATTTATTATGTGTCACTAAAAGAATGCACATAAATACACTTGTTTCAAAATTAAATTTTATTGCCCAAAGAATGGCCGTTATGAATGATTTAAGGTTGGAGGCTTACAAAGATGCTTAATTTTGATTCGGATTCAGTTAACGCACAAAAACTTGCTATTCATTACTCCAAAAGGATGAATGATGACTATGTAATAAATTTTATGTCTTCTAAGGTAGATATCGCTACACCAGATGAGGCGCTAAAAATAGCAAAAGCCTTTTGGGAAATGACTGATTTAGCCATTGATGACAATGACAATAATGTCACCATAGATGGCGTCAATGATTTGGAATTCTGGATGCACAAACTATTTAATAAGATATCTGGCTATTTAAAAAAGAATGGTTATGATGCGCAGTGGGATCAGGCGACTGATGAATATAATTCTAATTAATTTTAATTTACTAATAAATCAGATGAAAAAAATACCATTCAAACAAAATAATGAATTGTTAAATCCAGCGTCATTCCGGCAGGGATTGCCGGAATCCAGATCACAGGGACGTGACGCTGCTCACCATCCATGGATTCTGGGTCCCGGCAATCCCAGCCGGGACGACGACGTATTCTTAACTTACCGGTATGGATGTGTATCCTTTTCAAGTGTTTCGGTAGTAATTAAAGAAAAATGTCCCTGTACAGGGATTTAATATGTATGAAGTCAGTTATTGGAATAATTTTCATTTTTTCGTTG
>JANOOU010000227.1:0-3509 GCA_031421475.1 Gammaproteobacteria bacterium
CTTTTATAACTTTGGCTTTTATAATTTTGTCTTTGGTAACTTTCTCTTTCATGATGCTTCTCCAAGATGGCGATAACGTTGACGCGCGGTTTCTATATCTGACTGTCGTGTTTTCGGTGTTTTTTTCTGGAAGGCATGCAGTACATAAACAGACTCTTTGAATTTGGCGACATAAATAACTCGCCATTCACCCAATACATGCACTCTGATTTCATAGGCCCCGGCACCCACATTGTTCATGGGTTTCCAATCAGATGGACTCAATCCACGCTGTATGGCATCCAGTTCAAAACCGACAGCGCGCCGTGCTTCAGCCGGAAAATCCTTCAGATCTTCCAGACTGCTGCCGATGAATTTAAGTGCCTTCATATAACCAGACAATATATAAAAACTTATATAATTGCAACATTCCCCTACGCGGGACTCCGCTCACTGGTTATAATCCCTCATCATTCTTCAACCACCCAAAGCTCCATGGAAAAAACCTACAACCCGCAAGACATCGAACAAAACTGGTATCAAATCTGGGAAAGCAAAGGCTATTTCGAGCCACGTATGGATGCTGGCAAACCCTATTGCATCATGATCCCGCCGCCGAATGTCACCGGCACGTTGCACATGGGCCATGCGTTTCAGGACACGATTATGGATGCGCTGATTCGCTATCACCGCATGAAAGGTGACGACACACTCTGGCAGGCCGGTACCGATCACGCCGGTATTGCCACGCAAATGGAGGTGGAGCGTCAGCTCAATGCGGAAAATAAAACCCGGCATGATCTGGGCCGCGATGCATTTATTAAACGCGTGTGGCAATGGAAAGAACAATCCGGCGGCAGCATCACCCGCCAGTTGCGCCGCATGGGTGGCTCGCTCGACTGGGCGCATGAACGTTTCACCATGGATGAAGGTTTATCGCGTGCCGTCAGCCAAATTTTTATTCGTTTATACGATGAAGGACTCATTTACCGCGGCCAGCGGCTGGTGAACTGGGATCCGGTATTACACACCGCAGTGTCTGATCTGGAAGTGGTGTCCACCGAAGAAAATGGTCATATGTGGCATCTGCGTTATCCATTGGCCGACGCCGCACAGGGAAATGCCAGTGCCACGGGAGGCACGACGCCGGGAGTGGCTGGTTCGGGTTATTTGGTAGTCGCTACCACACGCCCTGAAACCATGTTGGGTGATACGGCGGTTGCCGTGCATCCTGACGATGAGCGTTATCGTCACCTCATTGGCAAAAAAATTCGCTTGCCATTATGCGATCGCGACATTCCGATTATTGGTGATGAGTATGTTGATCCAGCCTTTGGTACAGGTTGCGTCAAAATCACACCGGCACACGATTTTAATGACTACGCCATCGGCCAACGCCACCAGTTGCCGATGATTAATATTTTCACCATTGACGCGCATATTAATGACAACGCACCGCAAAAATATCGCGGCCTGGAACGTTATAAGGCACGCGAAGCCATTGTTAATGATCTGACAAAAAACAATCTGCTGGAAAAAATTGCCGATCACAAACTCATGGTGCCACGTGGTGATCGCACCGGTGCAGTGATTGAACCGTATCTCACCGATCAATGGTTTGTAAAAGTGGCGCCACTGGCAAAACCGGCGATTGCAGCGGTAGAAGATGGCCGCATAAAATTTGTACCCGACAACTGGAAAAATACTTATTACGACTGGATGCGCAATATTCAGGACTGGTGTATTTCACGCCAGATCTGGTGGGGCCATCGCATACCCGCCTGGTATGACGAAGCCGGCACTATTTATGTCGCCGAAAACGAAGCAGCCGTGCGTGCAAAATATAAATTATCAGCCGATTTAAAATTGAAACAGGATGACGACGTACTCGACACCTGGTTCTCTTCTGCACTGTGGCCATTCTCCACCCTCGGCTGGCCGGATGACACCGCGCGATTAAAACAGTTTTATCCCACCAGCGTACTCGTCACCGGTTTCGATATTATTTTCTTCTGGGTGGCGCGCATGATCATGATGGGCATGAAATTCATGGATGGCGAAGTGCCGTTTAAAGAAATTTATATACACGGGCTGGTGCTGGATTCCGAAGGCCAGAAGATGTCAAAATCAAAAGGCAATGTACTCGATCCGATTGATATCATCGACGGCATTGATCTGGAATCCCTGGTCAAAAAACGCATCACCGGTTTGATGAAACCGCAGGATGCACCAAAAATAGAAAAAGCCACACGTAAACAATTCCCCGATGGCATCCCGGCCTTCGGCACAGATGCGCTGCGCTTCAACTTTGCCGCGCTGGCTTCCACTGGCCGCGATATTCGTTTTGATTTAAATCGTATCGAAGGTTACAGAAATTTTTGCAACAAATTGTGGAATGCCACGCGCTATGTATTGATGAACACGGAAGAGCACGACACTGGATTAAAAGGTGGTGTTATTGAATTATCACTGGCTGATCGCTGGATCACATCACGTTTGCAAGTGGTAACCGGCAAAATCAACCATCACATTGAAAATTACCGTTTTGATCTGGCCGCACAGGATTTATATGCATTTGTCTGGGAAGAATATTGCGACTGGTATCTGGAATTATGCAAACCTATCCTGCTAAAAGATGCAGGTGATGCAGCCAAACGCGGCACCCGCCAAACGCTGGTACGTGTACTGGAAACCATATTGCGGCTGGCGCACCCGATCATTCCTTTTATTACCGAAGAACTCTGGCAACGGGTTGCGCCATTGGCCGGTGCAAGTGGCGCAACGATTATGTTGCAGGCCTACCCACAAGCCAGTGATACGCTGCGTGACAGCCAGGCTGAAACGCAACTGGACTGGTTAAAAACATTTGTCATGAGCGTGCGTCGCATACGTTCCGAAATGGACATACCACCCGGCAAACCTTTGCCAGTGATCTTGCAAAACGCCAGTGCACAGGACAAGCAACAATTCGACAACACCGAAAATTTTATTTTTAGCCTGGCCAAACTCGAAACCGTAAGCTGGATCAACAACACCGATGCTGCACCAGAATCCGCCACTGCACTGGTTGGCGAAATGAAAATTCTGATTCCATTAGCAGGTTTAATCGATAAAGATGCAGAACTGGCGCGGCTCGGCAAGGAAATCGGCAAAATAGACATTAATCTGCAAAAGAGCGAAGCCAAACTGGCCACACCTAACTTTGCCGACAAGGCGCCGGCTGATGTCGTTGAAAAAGAACGTGTGCGCGTGGGCGAAATGAAAACAGCACTGGCGCAATTGCAAGAGCAGCTCGTGAAAATTTCAGCGCTGTGATGCAATTGTATGCGCGGGCCATGCCCGCGACAGCGCTGGTTTACTATGTGAGAATGTCGCGGGCATGGCCCGCTCCTACAGGAGAGAGCAATGAAAAACGTCCCGGAAAAAAACAAACAAGTCATCCAGGTTCATGCCCAATTGATAGTTGCCGTGGTGCAATCATTACATAACACATCAATGCTGCCGCAGTTACAACAGGCGCTTAAAGCCTC
>JANOOU010000228.1:0-3299 GCA_031421475.1 Gammaproteobacteria bacterium
GAAATGCTGGAAAATTCAATCAAAAAATACCATAACAAAATTCTCACCGCCGCTGAAGTGATTGAAGAGCTGATCAAGATCAGCAAGGAAATTGTTGCCTCAGACGCCGAAGCCAGGCACATGGGTTTGTCGGAGTTTGAATATGCCTTCTATACTGCTGTCGCCAGCAACGACAGCGCCAAACAGTTAATGCAACAGGACAAGTTGCGCGAACTCGCTGTAGTGTTAACGCAGAAAATACGCGAGAACGCTTCAATTGATTGGACTATAAAAGAAAGTGTACGGGCAAAATTGAAAGTGATTGTGAAGCGCATTCTGCGGCAATATGGCTATCCGCCCGATATGCAATTGCTCGCGACAGAAACGATATTGAAACAGGCCGAGATGATTGCGAATGCACTATGCGCCCCGTAGGGGCGCAATTTATTGCGCCCGAACTTGCCCGAACTAACAGGGTGCGATAAATTGTGCTCGAATTAACAGGGCGCGATGAATCGTGCCCCTACTCAATCAGGTATCACATGGCGCGTGACATGGGATTTAACAAGACGATTCATCACCGCCAATCTATTCGTTTGCGAGATTATGATTATTCGCAGCCTGGTGCCTATTTCATCACACTATGCACGTACCAGCGCCAGCCGTTATTTGGCGAGATCGTGGAAGGCAAGATGATATTGAATGCGGCGGGGAAAATAGTGAACACAGTGTGGCGGGAATTGCCGAATCATTATCCCGGTATCACATTGGGTGAATACGTAGTAATGCCAAACCATTTTCACGGTATTATTCACATCGTAGGGGCGCAATTTATTGCGCCCGAATTTTCCACGACACATCAGGGCGTAATAAAACAGGGTGCGTTAAAACAGGGTACGTTAAAACAGGGTACGTTAAAACAGGGCGCGATGAATCGCGCCCCTACGGTTGGAAATATCATCCGTGCATTCAAGGCCCGATGTACCTGTGCTATCAATAAAGTAAATGAATCGGTTGGTATTTCCGTTTGGCAACGCAACTATTACGAACACATTATTCGCAATGAAGAAGCGTATTTGAAAATCGCGGAATATATTCAGACTAATCCATTGCGATGGCAGGATGACACGTATTACCTGTCAACCGTTCAAACCGTAGGGGCGCAATTCATTGCGCCCGAGTTATCGGTTCACAATGAATCAGGGCGCGATAAATCGCGCCCCTACGGGTAAACTATTCGACATGAATTCAGACTCATCTTCTTCAACACACGAAACCACCCATGTCTTCTCCTGGCGCTATATCGCCACGTTGGCAAAACAGCATAAACAAACCTTGATCAAGGCCAATCTCGTCGCCCTGCTGGCAGCGCTGGTGAGTGTGCCGGTGCCATTGATGATGCCGCTGTTGGTGGATGAAGTGTTGCTGCAGCAACCGGGTGCGATGGTGGCGTCGATGAATTCGTTGTTTCCGCAGAGCTGGCATGGCCCGGCGTTGTACATTATTTCGGTGATGTTGTTTACCGTGATGTTGCGCTTTGCTTCGCTGGCTTTAGCGGTATGGCAGGCACGTGAATTTACGCAGGTGGCGAAAGACGTCACGTTTCATATTCGCCGGCGTTTGCTGGAGCATATGCAAAGAATATCGATGGTCGAATTTGAAACCCTGGGCACCGGTACCGTGGCATCACATCTGGTGACGGATGTCGAAGCCGTGGATAGTTTTATGGGCTCGGCATTGAGTAAATTTGTGGTGGCGGTGTTGTCAATTATCGGCGTGGCAGTGATTTTGCTGTGGATACACTGGCAGCTGGCGCTGTTTATTCTGGTGATGAACCCAGCGGTGATTTATTTCACCATGCTGCTGGGTAAAAAAGTCAAACAGTTAAAGAAAAACGAAAATGCGGCGTTTGAATTATTTCAGCAGGCGCTGGCGGAAACGCTGGATGCGATTCAGCAAATTCGCGCCAGCAATCGCGAACGCCATTATGTGTTACGGGTGATTGATCAGGCGCGCGGTGTTAAACAACATTCGACAGCGTTTGGCTGGCAAAGTGATGCGGTGAGTCGTTTGTCTTTTTTTGTGTTTTTATTTGGGTTTGAAATGTTTCGCGGCATCAGTATGTTAATGGTGGTGTTTTCGGATTTAAGTATTGGCCAGATGTTCGCGGTGTATTCGTATTTATGGTTCATGATGACACCGGTGCAGGAAGTGATGGGCATTCAATTTAGTTATTATTCGGCGAACGCGGCTCTCACACGCATTAACCGTTTGTTTGCCCTGCAACGCGAACCGGTGTATGCGCACCAGCACAATCCATTCGCCGGGCAGCATACCGTGGCGGTGAGTATTGAGCATGTGCAATTTTCCTACGGCCAGGGCGAGCCGGTATTGAATGATGTGAGTTTGCAAATTAATGCCGGTGAAAAAGTGGCATTGGTGGGTGCCAGCGGTGGTGGTAAATCAACGTTGGTGCAAGTGTTGCTGGGTTTGTATCCGCCACAATCCGGACGTGTTTGTTTTAACGGCGTGCCCACCGCTGAAATTGGTCTGGATGTGGTGCGCGAACACGTGGCCACGGTACTGCAACATCCGGCCTTGTTTAACGACAGCATCCGCAGCAATTTGTCCATGGGTAAAACCATATCGGATGATGAATTGTGGCAAGCGCTGGAGATTGCCCAGCTGAAAGATTTTGTGGCGGGATTAACCGATGGTCTATCCGCTGTAATTGGGCGTAATGGTGTACGTTTGTCTGGCGGCCAGCGGCAGCGTCTGGCGATTGCGCGTATGTTGTTGATGAATCCACAGGTTGTGATTCTGGATGAAGCCACCTCGATGCTTGATGCCGACACCGAATTTCGTTTATATCAGGCCATGCAACATTTTTTGCAGCAACGCACCACGCTGATCATTGCCCACCGTTTGAGTGCAGTGAAACAGGCTGATCGCGTGTATGTGTTTGATGGCGGGCGTATTATCGAGCAGGGTAAACACGAGGAGCTGGTGGCGCAGGACGGGGTATACCGCAAACTTTATGGGCCGCGTCAGGCTTAATGGCAGGGAGGGCGGGTGCCTGTTTACATCCCTGTGTTCTGGGTCCCGGCAATCCATGCCGGGACGACACCTGTCATTGCAAGACCATGACAGGTGTCGCTTGAATACCCTGATTATGGTCATATATTAGAAAGTAATGATGCGATATCATGCAGCACACACTGACGACTACGGGAGAGTATTGTGGCTACGATAGAATTGAATGAAGAGAGTTTTGAATCCACGGTAACCGGTAACGATATCGTCATTGTGGATTTCTGGGC
>JANOOU010000229.1:0-2679 GCA_031421475.1 Gammaproteobacteria bacterium
ACATCCGGGTGCCGCGAGGATGCTCTGACACATCAGAGCATCCTTAACATTAAGCCGTTTTATGCCTCGTTTTTTTTCACAACAGTAGCCTGGCAGAACCATGGATGGCTCTTGCAAAGCACTCCAATAATTTAAATTGGCCAGGGGGATTTTATTCTTTGTCACCCTTATAAATCGCAGCGCTAAATATTACTGTACGCAACACAAAAAAACGGCCGCCTGCATTCAGAATGCAGGCGGCCGGTTAGTTACAGCAATATCATTAGTTCAATTTAATTGCCAATAACCTTTCGACAGGGCCGTAACTAGTGGTTGCAGAGTTATAACCGTTGGTAACACGTTTAATACAATAAAGCTTGATGGAAAATGCACACACGGTTTGCCCGTTTTCCAGCCAGACTCCGCTTTGTGGCGTAAAGTAGGCGGTTGCGAAATCTCCCACTGCTGCCATTTCATCGGGCGGACGCGTGCCTATCAAATCGCTACAGAAACCGCCACCCGCATGAACATAAGTGACAGAAACATCCATAATTATTTAACATGAATATTTATTTCAATTCAATACAATTCTCGCGTTTAGTCTTTTCCCTACATTATTTTCAATGTGCATCTTACGTTTTATACATAACTCATTAACATGCGTAGAAAAAATCATAGATACGAAATTCTCAACCTATCTGCACTCATGCCATGGAGTTACTATTGAATCTATACAGGCATAAATAAATTATAATAATTTTCATGATAATTTATTCACCCGCAAGTCAACAACCTACTAATATACTTACAATTTATAATGAACACAGACGATTATGGATAGTTATCAAATTCTAAAAACCCTGCACATACTCAGTGCCACCCTCCTTTTTGGCACCGGGCTCGGCACAGCCTTTTTTATGTTTCGCACCTATGCAACCCATAACATCCACGAAAAATATTATGCTGCTCGAAATACTGTACTCGCCGACTATCTATTTACGTTTCCGGCCGTTGTTCTGCAACCGCTTACAGGTATCTGGCTACTTTCTAAAAGCGGGCATGACTGGGCAAGCACCTGGCTGATTCTAAGTTATGCCTTATATGCAATTGCAGGCCTGTGCTGGTTACCCGTGGTGTGGCTGCAAATCCAGTTAAAAAACATGCTCGCGACAAGTGTGCAACAAGATACCCCCTTACCTGATACCTATCACACCTATTTCAAGCTCTGGTTTTTACTGGGCTGTCCTGCGTTTATCAGTTTGCTAATCATTTTTTTCCTGATGGTGATAAAACCCACATGAATCAAGCAACGAACCTCAAAAGCATCTGGTTTGTTTATGATGGTGAATGTCCGCTATGCCAAACAGCGGCTACAGCACTTCGTATCAAACAAAATTACGGTACACTGCACCTCGTAAATGCCAGAACGCCAGAGGGAAACAAACTGATTCAGGAAATTAATGCCAGAGGTTATGATCTTGATGAAGGCATGGTTATTTATGATGGCGAACATTTTTACCATGGCAAGGATGCGCTGCGATTCATGGCAAAATACGCCGCCAATACAGGGTTGTTTAATTTAATTAATAAATCATTATTTTGGTCGAATCATTTAGCCACAACAACCTACCCCTGGATGCGCGGTGTGCGCAACCAGTTACTGCGAAAAAACAAGGTGAGCCGTATCGATAATTTAAACCTCAAAAAAGAACCCATCTTCAAAAGCATATTCGGTGATAGCTGGTATCTACTGCCCCCCGTTATGCATAAACATTACGCCAATCGCCCTTATACAAAGGATGTAACCCACGTTGAAGGCACCATGGATATAACCTGTGCTGGCCCCATAAAACTGTTTGCACCGCTATTGCGGCTTGTTGGCAGCATACCTCCGCATTCAGAAAGTAATGTGGCTGTAAGCGTACATTTTGAAAGTGAAATGGATACAAAAGCATTCAGATTTATTCGTTTTTTTCATTTCAAAAATCATAAACCTTATAGGTTTCAATCACACATGTTGCAAATCAAAAACAATGAAGTGATTGAAATTATGCGTTTTGGTCTGGCCTGGCGTATGCAATATATCTGGGAAGATGATCGTGTAAAGCTCAAACATAAAGGCTATGTGCTTAAACTCTTTGACTACTGGTTGCCACTACCACTCACCCTGTTATTCGGCGCAACGAATGCAGAAGAAATCGCCGTTGATGACAACATCTTTGATATGTGCGTACAAATTACCCACCCCTGGTGGGGCCAGGTATACGAATACAAAGGACGTTTTGAAATAAAGGCCCTGCCATGAAACGTCGCGTTCTCATTATTGGAGGTTATGGTAATTTTGGCAGATATATTTCTAAAACCCTGGCGCCCGATACAAACATACAACTAATTATTGCGGGCCGCTCACTATACAAGGCTCAACAATGTGCAGCCGGGCTTCATGCAATAAATCCGGTGGAAGCGGCTTGTTTAGATATTCATTCTAATTTTTCTGACGCCTTGGCAGCACTCAAACCCGACCTGGTTATACATACATCCGGGCCTTTTCAGGCGCAAAACTATAACGTAGCTGAATGCTGCATTGAAGCCGGTATTCACTATATCGACCTGGCGGATGGTCGCGAATTTGTTAAGGGCATCAGCACACTGAACACCCAGGCAAAAAAACGCAATGTGCTGGTTATAAGCGGCGCCAGC
>JANOOU010000230.1:0-1694 GCA_031421475.1 Gammaproteobacteria bacterium
CACGATTAATCAGACACGCATGGCGCGTTTCAAAAAACGTATCGCCGAAACGCTGGAGCGAACGGATCTGGATTTGTTTTACCAAATTGTTGAAGAATTTCAGCGCGAAGGCGAAGTGGATCCGCTGAAAATGGCGGCGGCATTGGCCTGTATGGCGCAGGGCGATAAACCTTTATTGCTGGATGAATCAGCACGCGAACCGGAAGCCAAACGCGCATTCGAAAGTGACCGTGGTGATCGTGGTGGCAGAAGTGATCGAGGCGATCGCGGTGACAGGGGCGATCGTGACCGCAAACCGCGCCGTGATAAAGCGGATGCCGGCGACAAACCGGTGCGCAATAAAATGCGCCCCGATGTACCGATGCAGCGTTTTCGTTTAGCTGTGGGTTATAACGATGGTGTTAAACCTGGCAATATTGTTGGCGCCATTGCCAATGAAGGCAATATCGATAGCCAGTTAATTGGCGGTATCGAAATTTACGATAATTATTCAACAGTCGATTTGCCGGCACAAATAGATCGCGACACCATGGATATTTTGCGTAAGACAAGAGTCTGCAACAAACCGATTAATCTGGCGCCGTTTGACGGCAACAATACGGAACAGCCGCGTCCACGCCCATCCGCTAATCGCGATGATGCACGTGATACATCGCGCGGCGGTCCGCGTGGTGGCTCACAGGGCGGTGCGCAACGTGATGGCGAGCACAGGCCAAAACTTTCACCGAAAAAATTTGATCACAATCCCGATACCAAACCGGATGATAAAAAACCCGCTAAAAAATTCGACAAAAAACCCTTCAAAAAAGACGGTGGCTTTGCGGCCAAGAAAAAACCGGTTAAACGTAACGATCCGTAAACTACAGGTGACAAAACGCAGAACCAGGCTTGCCCGGCTCTGCGTTTATCCTGGCAATGATGGAGTTTGTTTGCTTTCTCTGGGAACGCCGGGATGGTGTTATTCAGGGCTTCCTTAAAAAGTGATCTGCATCTCGTTTTAAGCCAGCCCACCATCGTTTGATCCAGGCTTTGTCATTTACAATATACGGGCTTTATCCATAGCCTTTTTGTTAAGGCTTTTCATTATTTGAAGGAGTTGTTATGCGTTTACTAAATGTTATAAAAATGTTGCTGGGGATTTCTCTTGGCTGTTCGGTTTCTCTCGCTCACGGCGTGACGGTGACTGCACAGGCGGATTATTTTTTGGCAGCCAATCCTAACTTTGGTATTCCGTCAGATATATCCGATTCACAAAACCAGTCTAATAACAACAGTGCCAGTGTTAATGTTGGTACGGGCTATGGTAGTGGTATGGGTGCGGCGGGTGCGTCAGCGTATGCGGATGCGTTGGGTGTGATTGGCACGCGTGCAGGTGGTGTCGAGCAGGTGTTTAATGCCAGTTCCAGTGCCAGTTCGGCTACTACGGTTACAAACGATACCAGTGGTGACATGCATTATTTCTACACCTTGAATGTACCGGTGAGCCGTGTTGGCATGTATGCAAACTGGTTTGGTGCTGGTGATACATTTACAGCCAGCAATCAATTCAGTGTGAATCTTAACGGTAATACCATCTGGGGTTCGTCTGCCAGCGTTAACATGACATCCACCGGGGTTAACTTGACGACCAGTGGCGAAGCCTTGCCGTGGGTTTCCACCGTTAACACTATTGGTACAAATGTCGATCATTTTGA
>JANOOU010000231.1:0-4949 GCA_031421475.1 Gammaproteobacteria bacterium
GCCACGGTTGGCGAACAGGTTGACGATACGTTTCACATTACCGATATCCACAACCAACCCCTGCTGGAAGAAGATGCCTGCCAGGCATTACGGGCTTCGTTAATTGAGCATTTGAGTCGATAAATGAACGCTAATAAGGCCAAAGCTTTTTTCTTTTTATTCGCGTGTATGGGCGCTAATTTGCGGACTCATGCATTTAACAGTTTGTTGAAAAACGTTTTCGAGGCCGCCGATCCAAGCCAAAAACGGGCGAAAAAGCGGAGTTTACACGTAGTAAATGAGCATTTTGAGCCCGTTTTTAACGCCGCAGCGGCAACGCAGATAGTTTTTCAACAAGCTGTTAAGCGGTTACCCACACTAAACCTGGATACACAAACCAAGGCTCCGAGGATTTAAAAAAGTGGCTGATTTCAAAGTCCCAGAACTTAAAGAATTCCCGCTGATTCCCATGCCGAAAGACGGCGTGATGAGTCATTTGTCGCCGTTTGTGGCCAAGCCGGAATTCCAGGAAGCTTTGCATTATCCGGGTAAAAAAATCCAGGAAGAAGGCAAGGATCCAAAATATGTTCTGGTTGATGGCTGGCATGATAAAGCCATCGATAAAATGGGCGACCTGCTGGGCCGTTACCGTGGCTTGCGTGTGTTCATGGATTCCTGCGTTAAATGTGGCGCCTGCACCGATAAATGCCATTATTTTCTTGGCACTGGCGATGCCAAAAACATGCCGGTTGCGCGTCAGGATTTATTGCGCAGCGTGTATCGCCGTTACTTTACCTTTGCCGGCAAATATTTCCCGAAACTGGTAGGCGCAAAAGATTTAACTGAAGAAGTAATTGACGACTGGTACAGCTATTTTCACCAGTGTTCAGAGTGTCGTCGCTGTTCGGTATTCTGCCCTTACGGTATAGATACCGCCGAAGTCACCATGGCGGCGCGCGAAATTCTGGCGCATATCGGCAAAGGTCAAAAATATTCCAACGAAATTATCAGCAAGGTTTACACCATTGGTAATAATCTTGGTTTACCGGAAAAAGCACTGGCCAATGTACTCGAAGGCCTGGAAGAAGACGTGCTGGATGCCACCGGCGTGGCCGTTAAATTCCCGCTGAATGTGATCGGCGCCGATGTATTATTAGTCACGCCTTCTGCTGACTTTTTTGCTGAACCCCATATTGATGGCCTGATTGGTTACGCCAAGGTATTCCACGCCACCGGCACCAAATGGACCGTCAGTTCCAAAGCATCGGAAGCCGCCAACTTTGGTTTGTTCATTGGCAGTTATGAAAACATGCAACGTGTATCCATGCGTATTCGCGAAGAAGCCATCAGACTCGGCGTCAAACGAATTGTGTATGGCGAATGCGGCCACGCCTGGCGCGTCGGTTACAGCTTTTTGAACACCCTGGCCGGCCCGTTTGATTTTCTGGATCAGAATTATCCAATCCCGCAGCACATTTGTGAATTCACCAAAGATGCGCTGGAAAAAAATCTGCTGAACATCGACAAAACGGCGAATGACGACAAGGTACTAACCTTCCACGACTCGTGCAATGTCGCGCGCGCATCGGGCATGGGTGGTTACCCCGGCGGTCAATTTGATATTCCACGTTTTGTTATCAAAGCAGTCTGTAATAATTTTGTCGATATGGAAGCCGACACCATCCACGATGCCACCTTTTGTTGCGGCGGCGGCGGCGGTTTGTTAACCGACGATCTGATGGAACTGCGCGTGAAAGGTATTTTACCGCGTGCAAATGCTTTGAATAATGTTGTAAAAGATCGCGGCGTCACGCATATGGCAGCTATTTGTGCCATCTGCAAGAGCCAGTTCACCAAGGTGTTGCCGTATTACGGCTTCACCATGGATCAGATTGTTAGTGTTCACCAACTTGTTAGCAACGCCATCGTTCTGGAAAAAACGGAAACCAACGGCGCAGCTGAATAGAACGAAACATTGAAACAATTCCTTTAAACGAAGATTTAACCCATAGTTATTAACAGGAGCCAGGGCATGACAACCTCCCGTGAAGCAAACACAAAATTAACGTTCCGTCGTTTTGAAGATGGTGATTATATCGATACCGATATGCACAAGAAAATCTTCAAGGAAGACACGACGCATAAGTGTCCAACCTATGTGCATCGCACACCACCTTGCCAGGGCAGCTGCCCGTCGGGCGAAGATATTCGTGGCTGGCTCGACATCATGCGTGGCATTGAAAAACCACCTGCTGGCGTAACCAAAGAAGAATACGCATTCCGTCGTTCGACTACGGCCAATCCATTCCCGGCAATGATGGGACGTGTTTGCCCTGCACCGTGCGAAACCGGTTGCAACCGAAACAAGGTTGATGACTTTGTTGGTATTAACTCGGTTGAACAGTACATCGGCGACAGCGCATTCGAAGGCAAATATAAATTTATTGATGTGCCTGCACTGGGCACCAAGAAAGTCGCCATTATTGGTGGCGGCCCTGCCGGTATGTCTGCTGCATTCCATTTGCGCAAAATGGGTATAGCCAGCACCATCTTTGAAGAACGTCCTGAACTCGGCGGCATGATGCGTTATGGCATTCCCGGTTACCGTTTGCCACGCGAACGTCTGGAACACGAATGCAGCCGTATTCTCGAAATGGGTGGCATCACCACCAAAATGGGAACGCGCGTTGGTAAAGATATTCCGGTTGCCGATCTGGAAAAGAATTTTGACGCCGTACTCTGGGCGATTGGCTGCTGGAATGGCCGTTCATTGCCACTGAAAGATTTCGACACCACACCTAACTGCGTCAGCGCTGTTAAGTTTCTCGAAAAATTCAACAAGGGCGAAATGCAATACACCGGCAAGAAAATTGTCTGCGTGGGTGGTGGTGATACCTCTATCGACGTGGTTTCAGTTTCTCGCCGTATCGGCACACTGAAGAACCTCAAAGAACTGCCTGAAGATGTTGTTAACGGCAAGATCAAACACAGCAACATCAACATGGCGGACAAGGAACCCTGCCAGAGCGTCGTGCTCACCGCCCTGTTCAAACGCGAAAACATGACGGCTGCGCAACACGAAGTTAATGATGCGCTGGTTGAAGGCGTAAAGATCATGAACGAAGTGATGCCGATCGAAATCATTAAAGATGCCAACGGTCGCGCTACCGGTTTAAAACTGGTGGATTGCAAATTTGAAAAGAATATTCCAGTCAAGATTGAAGGCGGCAAGGAATATATCGTTGAAGCCGATTTGATTGTGTCTGCAATTGGCCAGTACGGTGATCTGTTGGGTAATGAAGGGTATGACAATGGTCGTGCGCTGATTAATTCAGACAACTTCTATCAGGTACCTGGTAAAGCCGGTCACTTCGTCTGTGGCGACATCGTGCGTCCACATTTGTTAACGACGGCGATTGGCCAGGGTTCTGTAGTGGCGCAAACCATCAAAGCTTATGTTGAACAGGTTGAAATGAAAAAACGTCCCAAAGTGGACGTGCATCACTTTAATCTGCTGGGCAAATTAAACGAAGTTAAACTGGCACCGGAAAGTTTTGCTGACAAGCATTTCGAAGACGACCTGCAACGCGGCACCGACGGTAAGAAATTTGCAGTGCATAACTATGATGACCGTTCACATCAGGAAATTATTAGCACTGACAGAATGTTCCTCGGTCACTTCCCCTTTGTTGCACGTAATCTGCGTAGCGAAGACGTGCCCACAACCGAACAGGTTCTGGGTCACTTCCACGAACGTCAAATCGGTTTGAAAGCCGAGCAGGCGGCAGAAGAAGCGGAACGTTGCATGAGCTGCGGCATGTGCTTCGAATGCGATAACTGCGTGATCTTCTGCCCACAAACCGCTGTATTTAAAGTGAAGAAGAGCGAAAGCACCACCGGCCGTTACGTCGACACCGATTACAACAAATGTATCGGTTGCCACATCTGTGCCGAAGTATGCCCTACCGGCTACATCGACATGGGTATGGGTGAATAATTAGCACAACCTTTTCCGCATGATTGCCGCGTTTCAGGGACGAAACGCGGCAATCAAAACGGTTATACGGAGACAGTCATGCTGCCGTTGCAACAACTCATGCATAAATTCCTTCTTGCCATACTAGGCAGTGCCATCCTGGCACTATCCTCAGCTGCACTGGCTGACATCAGCATGCCGGATGTGGCCAAACCCAAAGGTGATAAATGCGTTGCCCCCACCGCAGAAATGCGCGCAATACATTTTGAAAAAATCCTGCATCAACGTGACGACACCATGCATAAAGGTATTCGTACCAAGACTAACAGTCTAAAAGAATGCATTAATTGTCATGTGCCGGAAAACACCACAGTACGCTTTGGCGATGACAAACATTTTTGCAGCGCCTGTCATAACCAGGCCGGTGTAACCATCGACTGTTTCCAGTGCCATGCGGATCGCCCGGGCAATGTGCCGGCCATTCATAAAGCGTGGGCTGCCAAGCCCCCTCTGACTGCTGAACCCGCTGCCCCCACCGGTACAGAGCCCACCGCAACAGGAGTGGCACCATGAAAGACCCAACGATAAAAGACATGACAGTGAATTTTTCACGTCGCAGTTTTTTTGAAAAAACCGCTACCACTTTTGCCGGTTTGAGTATTGCACCCGGTGTCTTTCTGAACCAGGTTGCGCAAGCCAAACCCGCTGCTGAAAGCGTCACCGCTGACAAACGCTGGGGCATGTTGATCGACACCGCCAAATGCGGCAACGGCTGCAACGACTGCGTCACCGCCTGCCATGAAGAAAATGGCGTGGTGTCACATGGCCGTCCCGAAACCGATCCGCAGTGGATACGCAAAGTGAAGCTGCGTGACAAGGCCACCCATCATGTGCTGTCACTGCCAATGATGTGCCAGCACTGCGAAAATCCACCCTGCGTGGATGTGTGCCCAACCGGCGCATCGTTCAAACGTGAAGACGGCATTGTTCTGGT
>JANOOU010000232.1:0-2191 GCA_031421475.1 Gammaproteobacteria bacterium
TGTTATATAAATTTTATACATGGTGAAAAGAAACAGAAAACGCAAATAAACGCGAATGAACGCAAATAAAAGATAAAAACATTTTGTTTTCATAGTGTTTATTTGCCAGTAGCATCAGCACACCCTACATCGGTACAATGGAGAGTAATAATCTGTTAGCTTCTAACTTTCATTACGTTTTTATTTGCGTTTATTCGCGTGATGCACATGGATGTGCGAATGCCGCGAGCGCAGGATGCGCAGGAGCGGCGCATTTGCGTTTTCTTTTAATTTTTTAGCTTTAAAGCTTTCAAACTTCCGCCATATCACCCTTACTCTCCAGCCACGCCTTGCGATCACTCGCACGTTTTTTCGCCAGCAACATATCCATCATGGCGTTGCTGTCATCGCCAGCATCCAGCACCAGTTGTACTAAGCGTCGCGTGTCCGGTGCGATGGTGGTTTCGCGTAATTGCAGAGGATTCATTTCGCCCAAACCTTTAAATCGGGTAACAGAAATCTTACCTTTTTTATTTTCGGCAGCAATGCGATCCAGCACACCCTGCTTTTCGGGTTCGTCGAGGGCGTAATACACGTCTTTCCCGATATCAATTCGAAACAGCGGTGGCATGGCAACAAATACATGCCCTTCTGCTACCAGCGAGCGAAAGTGACGTAGAAATAATGCGCATAATAAAGTCGCAATGTGCAAGCCGTCAGAATCGGCATCGGCGAGTATGCAGATTTTACCGTAGCGTAAATCTTTTAAATCGGGGTTGCCGGGTTCTACACCTATGGCCACCGAAATATCGTGTACTTCTTGTGACGCCAGTACCTGTTCCGGTTCCACTTCCCAGGTATTTAATATTTTTCCGCGTAACGGCAAAATCGCCTGAAAACGGCGATCACGTGCCTGTTTGGCGGAGCCACCGGCGGAATCACCTTCTACTAAAAATAATTCGCTGCGCATCGGCTCGGTGGAACTGCAATCGGCGAGCTTGCCGGGCAAGGCGGGGCCGGAGGTGATTTTTTTACGCACCACTTTTTTATCGGCCTTGAGACGTTTCTGCGCATTATCAATCGCCAGAAATGCAACACGTTCGGCTTCTTCTATGTGCTGGTTTAACCACAGGCTGAAGGTATCCTTGGCAACGCCAGAAACAAACGCGGCGCAATCACGCGAGGTGAGTTTTTCCTTGGTCTGGCCAGAGAATTGTGGCTCCTGCAATTTTACCGAAAGAATGTAACTGACTTTATCCCACACATCTTCCGGTGAAAGTTTGATACCACGGGGTAACAAATTACGGATTTCGCAAAATTCGCGCATGGCATCACTCAAGCCGGTACGTAAACCATTCACATGGGTGCCGCCTTGCGCGGTGGGAATTAAATTCACATAAGATTCGGTTAACAGTTCGCCGCCTTCCGGCATCCACACCAGCGCCCAGTCCACGGTTTCGTGATCGCTGCTCAGGCTGCCAACAAACGGTTCGGCGGGCAATATTTCGTATTCTTTCATGGCATCAAGTAAATATTGTTGCAGGCCATCTTCATAATGCCATTCTTCCACTTCACTGGTGAGTTCGTTGGAAAAGGTTACTTTTAATCCGGGGCACAATACCGCCTTGGCACGCAGCACATGTTGCAAACGCGGCACGGCAAATTTAGGTGTATCGAAATATTTCGCTTCGGGCCAAAAACGCACGGTGGTGCCGGTGGTGCGTTTACCGACTTCGCCCACCACTTTTAAATCCTGAATTTTTGCACCGTGTGCAAACACCATGCTGTATTGTTTGCCATCGCGGCGTATGCCCACTTCCAGCCGATACGACAGTGCATTCACCACCGACACGCCCACGCCGTGCAAGCCGCCGGAAAATTGATAATTTTTATTGGAAAATTTACCACCCGCATGCAAGCGCGTAAGTATGACCTCAACGCCGGGCACACCTTCGGTGGGATGCATATCCACCGGCATGCCGCGGCCATCATCGGTGACACTCACCGAGCCATCACGAAATAGCACCACATCGATGCGCGTGGCGTGTTTGGCCATGGCTTCGTCCACAGAATTGTCGATCACTTCTTGCGCCAGATGATTCGGGCGTGTGGTGTCGGTGTACATGCCGGGACGTTTTTGAACCGGTTCGAGACCGGTCAGGACTTCAATGGCATCGGCGTTGTAACTCATGAAATCTCCGTTACGGTATAG
>JANOOU010000233.1:0-3229 GCA_031421475.1 Gammaproteobacteria bacterium
CGAGTACCAGTATGCAAATAAAAAAGACTGAGATCACTTCCAGAAAGGCGATCAAGCTTGGTAAAAACGTCTTGATCCTTGAGTATTCTCCGAAGGTCTTGATCTTCGAAGTCGTAGAAAATGAACACAAAGGCCTTTGCACGTTTTTTCTGTATGTGCTCTTTGCAGATTGCATCAAATCGCGTAATGAATGAGTCGAGTCCAAGCCCGATACCTTTGCCTTGGCCTTGTTCGTGGATTGGGAACATGTTGTAGATGCCTAACGTGATTTAGACGGCATTGACTATAAATCACCATGCAGCCTAATTCAATAAGCTAATCATTCGGCTTTTAATTTTTTTAGAAAAATACCCTGCTGCCAGATTTATACATGCATAAAATTTAGCGGATGAAATACACCGCCGTTTCTTAAGATTCGCTTCCCAGCCATTGCCCGGTCTTCGTTCCTGGCGCGACTCTACCGCCTCCATTCATGGAGGCGTACCTTCCACCATCCATGGCGGTCGCCGGCAATTGCTCGGTCTTCGTTCCTGACGCGACTCTACCGATTCCATCCATGGGATCATCCTGCATTGCTCTCGGCAACTGCTCCTGCGTTGCCCTACCACCTCCATCCCTGGAGGCGTACCTTCCACCATCCATGGCGGTCGCTGTCAGCACATCCTAGGGCACTACTTATCCCAGTGGGTGGCGTTAATTGCATCCGTATTAAGCAATCTTTAAGGCTTCCGTAAGGCTCATTTAAGATGTGTCCGCTACGCTTTGCACTCATTCAACAGGCAAAGGCTTCGTCATGAAAGGGTTCGCGACATATATCTTGCTGGCAGTTGCTGTTATTCCAAACATCACGCTCGCAGAAACACCGCAACAAATATTGCAGATTCATGCGATTGCCGCCGCCAAACAATCACCGGGTTTTACACCCTCTGCACAACGCGGCAAGGAACTTTTTACGAAGAAATTTAGTATCTCTGAAAAAATGCCAGCGTGTGTGACGTGCCATACCGACAATCCTGCACAGCCCGGGCGACACGCCATTACCAACAAGACGATCAAACCCCTGGCGCCCGGCGCCAATAGCGAACGTTTTACCGACACCGCTAAAGTTGAAAAATGGTTTCGCCGAAACTGCACCGAAGTTGTTGGGCGTGAATGCAACGCCGCTGAAAAAGTCGACTTCATTCAATTCTTACTGGAGGTTCGTTGAGATGAAAATTTATACCCTATTTATTTTGCTTGCCGGTCTTCAAGCTTCATCGCTTGTGAGTGCTGATAATTTACCAACACCTACCGATGCACCGCCCGCTTTCAAAACCGAATGCGGCAGTTGCCACCTTGCATTCCCGCCTTCACTACTGACGGCCGATGACTGGAAACGCGTTATGGCTAATCTGGATAAACACTATGGCGACAACGCCAGCCTCGATGCCAAAACCCGGCTGGATATTGAAGGTTTTCTGCTACGCCATGGTGGATCCGAAAAAAAGCGTGCGGGTGCAGGCGATCCGCCACGTATCACCACCACTAACTACTTCAAACGCTGGCATCACGAAGTACCGGCCCGAATCTGGAGCGACCCCGCCGTTAAAAGTGCTGCCAACTGCGCCAGCTGCCACAAACGTGCCGAAGAAGGACGTTATGGTGAACGCGAGCTGGTGATGCCCGGGGGAAAAAAATGGGAAGACTAATGCGGATTAAGGTTTGGGATGTACCTATTCGCCTCGGCCATTGGCTGCTGGCGGGCGGCTTTTTGCTGGCCTGGTTGAGCGGTGACAGTGAGGAATGGCGGCTGGTACATGTTTATGCCGGTGGCGTGGTGCTCGCCGTGGCGCTGTTTAGATTGTTGTGGGGTTTTATCGGCAGTCGGCATGCGCTGTTCTCATCGTTTGTCCGTGGCCCGGCAGCCGCCATGATGTATTTAAAATGTCTCGGCAATGGTTCAACGCCACACTACTCCGGCCATAACCCGGCGGGTGGACTGGCCATTGTTGCGCTGCTGGCACTGGCGATAGCAAACAGTGTCAGCGGCTGGTTTATCTATCAGGACATGTTCGGTGAGTGGATGGTAACCTTGCACGAATTACTCGCCAATCTCATGCTGGGAGTGGTCATACTGCATTTGGCGGGTGTTGCCGTCGGCAGTTTTGCACACCGCGAAAATCTGGTTCGCGCCATGATAACGGGACGAAAACAGGGCGCAGTAAATGAAGGCATTCAGAACTCAGGATTTATCGCCGCGTGGTTTCTTATTATCTGGACCGTTGCAGTCAGTTGGTTGCTGGCACAATAATTTGCCAACCTTGTCAACCTGACGCTGGTGCGCAAATAAGGTTAAGGAATTCGGGATCGGTGGTAAAAGCATTATCGGCAGTAAGATTAATGGACTCGCCATTTAACATGCCGAATATTGCCCTGCCATTCACATTCAACGCACCCGAATTGTTAATGGCACCACCCGTCATCACCGTGCCTCTTGCCTGAACAGATAGTGAACCTAACGCATGGGTACTCTGCAAATTAATCGCACCCACATTATCGACAGTCGCCACTGCGTTATTTTTTATTCCATAATTCTAAAACCTTAGTAAACTCTAAAACAACACTGCTGCAATAGCGAGATTATCTTGCCCGCCGGGATTGCCATTAACGCCAGATAAAGCAAGTGACGCCAGATGTGACACAAATGATTTCACATCGCCTTTATTATTTAAAAACAATTTGTGAATATGATCATCATTAACAGATGTTTCAGGATATCCGTAATGACATTCATCAACGCCATCTGTAAAAATCAATAACAATTCGCCCGCGTTAACGTGAAAATTAAACTCGTTAGCTGCTCCAGCTTCAAAGCTGAATGCTTTATTAAAACTGACATAGTGACTGTCCTTTATGTTCAACCGACGAACAGCGTCGTCACTCACAAGCAATGCGCTAGAGTCTCCAAACGATAGACCAAAACCTTCACCCGTTGACATATTTAACAAAATAATAAGCAGTGTCGTTTCGGAGTTTTCTTTGTGATCGTATTCAGTAGCGCACAAATCATGCAGTACCGAATAAATCGCTTGCGGCGCGGTAAGTTGTTTCAAATTAGCGGCCAATCCGGAAATAACAGAATGACTTGCCCATTGCCCGAAATGTGAATCTGCCACAGCCAGTAATACATGCTCATCTTGGCGTGCAGCTAGCACCGCATCCTCATTCGCAGATTTTTTGTCGCCTTTAT
>JANOOU010000234.1:0-2341 GCA_031421475.1 Gammaproteobacteria bacterium
CTGAAAGCCTGGACCGCATTCAAACTCAGCTTCAAGGCCTGCCAACACAACATTATCCCTTTTATAGCTTACGGACTGGTTAGCGTCGGATTTATTATCCTCGCCACACTTCCATTAGGGTTGGGGTTAAGGATCCTGACACCGGTGATACTCATCGCACTCACTCCCGCACTATTTTGTTCGATGTATTGCAGCTGGCGGGATGTGTTTGGCGAACATAAAACCGACACAAAAATGGAATAAATGCATTACTTTCCAGCCCCGTGTCTACCTGATTAATCGCGCACTACAGAACCATATCAGTCATTACGCTGTGCCAACAGCATCGATCAACTCAAAATTAACCACAAATATCCACGCAGGAATAAACACTCATGACACAAAGTAAAAAATACGATTACAGGGTACTTCAGAACAATGCATCCTGGACCACAGAAATTATACGGCGCGCATCATCGAAAACCTCTATCGTCACAAAAAACCAAAGTGGATTCACTACAGAGTCCGAAGCTCAAGCGTGGGGACAAAATGAGGTGAAAACGTTGTTGCAGAACCATAATCTTAGCGAACAAAAAAAGCGCCGTGAAAAAAAGGACGAGCTTTAATCGCATACAACACCAGAGCAGCAAACGCAAATATCTTTAATAACACGTCTTAATTCACCCGGGAGAGTAGAATGCCATCCATCTCATATCAAATTCATGGCTCAGATTTACAATACGTAGAAGTATTAATGCCACCGAACACGGCTGTTATCGGCGAACAGGGCGCCATGATGTACATGGATGAAAAAATCAGTGTTACGACAGTATTGGGTGATGGCTCGCAGTCCCGATTTGGAGCGATGGGTCGCTTCTTCAAAGCTGTAAAACGCATGTTTACCGGTGAGGCCCTGTTTAGCGGTCGCTATCATAATGATTCAAAAATTGCCCAGCGCGTTGCATTTGCCACGCCGAGTATCAGCAAAATTATTGCCATCGATTTAAATGCAATGGGTGGTGAATTAATTTGTCAAAAAGGCGCTTACCTGGCAGGTGAAGAAGGCACAGAAGTCAAACTGGCCTGGCAAAAAAGATTGCGTGTGGGGTTTTTTGGCGGTGAAGGTTTTATTATGCAACGCATTACAGGCACTGGCGTGACATTTATAAGCGCCAATGGCGCGTTAAGTGAAATGACTTTATCACCCGGCCAGGTGCTGAAAGTAGACAGCGGTTGCCTGGTAGCATTAAGCCCAACAGTAAGCTACGAAATTAAATATGCAGGAAAAATGAAAACCGCATTTTTTGGTGGCGAAGGTTTGTTTTACGCCAGCCTGACGGGCCCGGGCAAAATATGGCTGCAATCATTACCGGAACGACGCTTAGGTGCGCAGTTGATGCGTGCTGCCATGATGGGCCGCAGCAAAAGTGTAGTCGGTCGTCTGTATTTGCTGTTAATTATTGTCGTGGTTATGATTTCACTATTTAGCGGCATGGAAAATTAGGACTTCACCCGCATGCAAACTTTTAACGCAATACTCTATGGGACGGATTTACCCCTGGCTGGCGCACCCGTTGTTGCGTATTTTACGGGTGATAAATTATCCATCACAGATATGTCTATACATGTCAACATCCACGATATCACCATGAGCGTGGGCGGTTTTGAACACAATAATTTTTTTCTGAACTGGCAAGATGAAACAGAAATTTCCTACACACTAAAACCTGCTACGCCGAGTGATATCTCATGGGTCATCGCCCATGCGCCAGCCACATTAAAACAGCAATTTACACAATGGCACCAACGCAGACGCACAATCAAGATCGTGTGGTCCAGCCTGGCCACGATCACTGTGGTATGCGTGCTATCGGTCATATTATTATGGTGGCAGTATGATGCCGCCGTGTCATGGATAGCTGATCGCATTTCTATTAAACATGAAGAAAAACTCGGTAACTCGGTACTAGAAAAAATACAGGCTGATGGCGAAATTTTAAAAGAGGGTTTGGCGGTCGATACTGTCAAAAAAATTGGCCAGCGCTTGACCAAAAATTCACGCTACAACTACCAATGGTTTATTCAAAAAGACAAAAGCATCAACGCTTTCGCCTTGCCCGGCGGTATTATTATTGTGAATTCCGCACTCATTGAAAAAGCCGATAACGCCGACGAAATAGCCGCTGTACTGGCTCACGAAATTCAGCACGTAGAACAACGGCACGCCCTGAAAAGTATGATACACAGCCTCGGCTGGGCTGCCGGTTTAATGATCGTGCTGGGTGACGTCAACGTAGCCGCCGCCGTGGTGGTTCATCAAATGGGTGTGATGTATTTTGGCAGGGATATAGAGGATGAAGCC
>JANOOU010000235.1:0-8348 GCA_031421475.1 Gammaproteobacteria bacterium
TCCACCAGCATGACATCCTTGCCTTTCAAATCTTTTACGCTACTGGCATTGCGCATCACAATGCCGTCATTACCGTTCGAATAGTCGCCAATAATCAGGGCCGTCGAATCAATGCCGCCCGCTGCCGGTATTGTCAACGCATCCATATTGGTCATGGCGCAGGCATCAAACTGACCCGTGGTATAAAGATTGATTGACTCGATATAATCATTAACCAGGGTTAACGAAATCTCGATGCCGTATTTATCACCCCATTTTTTTAATATGCCTTGCTGTTCTGCATAAGCCCAGGGTTCCCAGCCCGTATAATGTGACCAGGCAACACGGAATTTATCGCCTGCATTAACAGAAAACGACAACAGGCTTGCCAATATTACTGCGGTGAATCTAAATGATTTTTTCATACTCTTTACGCCTTTTCTACCCAATCAAATACATCCTCGGCAGTGCCGAGGCCCATTTTTTCTTGCGAACTGCGGCCACGTAACAAGGTGTCGATACGTTCTGCATTATCTTTGTTTGCAACATCCATATCCTGAATGTTTTGTTGCATGGTAGGTAATGCATTACTGCGAAACTGTTCAATATCATTCAGTGCTGCGGAAATATCCTGGAATGCACGTTTCAGCACTTCTATATCCAGCATGGTTGACGCCGCCTGTTTATGAATCTCAACACCTTGGGTGCGCAGCTTTGCAGCGGTGCCGGCAATCAGATCATTGGTGACCTTGTTAACGGCGGTAACTTTCTCCAGCGTTATGCGCTGGTTTTCCAGTGCCAGTGCCAGCGTCACCGCAGTACTGAGTGCAGTAACCGTCACATTCAAAGCTCGTTGCACGCCGCGCATTAATTCTTTGTTGTTACGAATAATCACTTCAACGGTGAGCACAGCTTGTTGCGCAACGGCCTGTTGTTGTTGCAAATCCATAATGCGTTGGCGTAATGGAAATAACAGTTCCTGTTCTATAAACGAATATCTTGGATCGTCTTTCAGTACATTACTTAATTTATCCAGTAATTTCTGATCAATTAACTGCCCTAACAACACGGCATGTGCCAGTTTTTCGGCCAGGGTATTAAAATGTTTCTGGTCATCGGCAAGCGTGATGTTATCGCGTTTTAATTGCTCGGCGCCTTTGTCCAGCGAATCGACAATATTGTCGATGACACCTTCTGAGGACTGAAATCTGGAAAAATACCGGCGCAGCGGCGTGCCAATACCCGGAATACTGCCCAGAATGCGGCGCACCGTCGATGTAGTGAAATCGTATTTGTTCGGGTCGAGATCTTCAACCTTGTCGCGTAAATCCAGCAGGGATTTTGCAACCGGCCCGCCATCTTCCGCATTGCGTGCAAGCGTGGCAATCGGCTGCTTCAACATCATGGATCGACGCGAAGCATCCTGCTGCAATTTCATTCCCATGGTTTCAACGGAGTTGACCGCTTCTTTTTTGGCGGCGTCATTTTGCAGGTCCACAGCAAACAAATGCTCCACCACCTTGCTGGCGGCGGCTTCCATTTCTTTATTGCTGGTGACGCTGGGTGCCTGAATTTCAGGCGCAATTAATTCCCGTGTTATAACTTGCAAGGTGCTGGGGGCCGCATCGGCCAAGGTTGTAGTACTCATGATTGTCTTACGCCTCTATTACTAATAAATTACATGAAAAGAATACCGTTCAAACAAAAAATGAATTATTAAATCCAGCGTCATTCCGGCAAGGATTGCCGGATAAAAATTGCCTGGAGCGATTTTTAAACAGCGCAGCTGGCCTGAAGGGCAGAATACGACGACGTATTCTTAATTTATCTGTATTGGTGTGTATTTTTTTCAAGTGCTAATATTTATTCATCTGGAATATTGCGACAGCATGGTTCCCAGACGACCCAGCTCACCCATGGCCGATTCTGTATCGCCATCAGCCATACCCTTTTCAATTTGTGTATGCGCAAGTTTTTGCGTAACCTGATCCAGCATGGTCAGTGCGCGTTCATTCATTAACATTAAATCAGCAATTTGTTTCCGGGTTGATTCATAGCCATTAATGCGCTCTGCTAATGCTGCCCGTTCCAGCTTTTGATTATCGGAGGCATCCAGTTTGGACATCCGCGCCTGCAAGTCTGCAACATCGGTGGTACTGATTGCTTTGTGTGATATCACGGCATTGCGTAGGTTATCCATACCCGATAAATATACCTGTTCCGCAACATTCATGTAGCGCATAAATGTCAGCTCTGTCGTTGAAAACCGGTCATCCAGCACATCTACAAACATTGTAAATTTTAATTGAAAATCTTTCAGCTGCTTTTCGGCGGGCGCTAATTTCAACTTGGCTATTTCTTTTTTTAAATCACTCACCAATAATTCACGGCGCTCTTCCATATTTTTTGTCAGCTGCAACATAATCCGCTTAATATTTTTTTCACGGCGCAAAGCGAACTCGGTAGTAAAGCCACCGGCGGCCATGACAGCGCCACTGGCAACAAGACTCATGACAATACCGGTAAATCCAAATAATGCACCGGCCATGGATCCCAGTAGCGCCACCACCGCCGGGTACGTGACATAGGGGCTGCTGAGTGAGTTTTTTAACAGCACCTTTTTCAGAGATTTTGCTGAGATGGGTTCATTGTTTTTAACCATTACAGCGCTGACCCCAGCAACACCAGCTCAACACGCGGCAGCCGGTAATTGAATGTCCGCTCAGATTCGTCAGGCAATCGCTTTAATGGTTTCTTGCCGCCAAAACCGCTGGCACGAAGTCGATTCGCAGATATACCATGCGTTAATTCCAGATAGCGTGCAACGGCTTCTGCCCGCGATTGTGACAGCGCGAGATTTTCTGTTTCATCGCCGCGCAGCCCGGAATGGCCACGCACTTCAACGCGGAACGACGGATAATGAGAAAGGTTTTCTGCAATATCATCGAGTCGTTCTTTGTCTTCTATGCCCATCATGTCACTGCCCGATGCAAAGCTGATCGGGCGCATTTTTAGTGTGCCCACTTCGTGTAACCGGCTCCACTGCTCCGGTGTAAGCGCTTCATACTGATCTGCACTTGTATTTGATTTTTGTTGACCGCTAATGACCATGGTTTCACTCTGCAAATACAAACGATGTACAAAATCACTGTTTACAATGCGATAAGGATCGGATTCTGGCAGGGGATTATGATTGATATCCCCGTAGCTGGTTAATACATTGACCACCGATTCAATCGTGCTGATCAGTGCTTCACCTGACGCCACATCTGCACTGTGTGCCATCCAGGTTTCGGCATTGTCTGCAAGGGATGTCCACTGTACGCCCTTCAACATCGACGTGACATCATCGGCTTTCAACCCGGTATAATCGCGCAATTCCTCGACAAACATTTCGTTATTATCCCGGTATTGTTTCAGCACACGGAAATACTGCTGCAAAAAAACACTGACTTTTTCCGGAGTATTGATGCTCACTTCACGACGCGCAATCAAAACATCCACAATCAGGCGCTGCGTTTGCTCCGTACCTATCACCCGATGAAACTTGCCAGTGGCCAGGGCGCGACTCACATCTGGCTCCCACAACACAGCCGCATCGGCCTGGTTGTTTTTCAGCGCCTCCCATGCTGCTGCGGAACCGTTAACATCCAGTCTCCAGTTTTTATTTTTTTTAAAGGTTTCAATATCAAAATGTACAGCCAGTGATTTGGCGAAATAGTCGCTCGGCGAATTGGGTGTTAGCGCAAGCATGGGCGTGCCGGATTTAAACGCATCCAGCGACGGGTATTTGCCATTTGCCGCAAGCAATGCATCGCCGCCTTTGGATTCATCTATGACGGCAATAATGACTCCCGGGAAGCGTTCAACCTGCGCATTTAAAATGTAGCTATCCACTGTGGCCACAACAAAATCATACTGCCCGTCTGCGAGATTTTTCATGCGGCTTGCATAATCAGCCTGATCATCCACACATTCGAGTGCATAGCCGGCTTCACGCAGGCGGCGCTTTAATCCTGCTGAACACAGTGGGTAATAACCTACCCAGGAATCCACAGCAATGCGAATCCGGTCTTTTATCTCTGCGGAATCAGAACTTTGAAAAAAAGCGTTCTCCACTTTTTTCTCATTCCACAACCAGTAGCCACTTAGCACCACGGCGCCCGTGATCAGTATCGCGCCGGCAAATTTCGCATGATTACTCACGGTGCCGCTTTACCCGGAACAGTTGTAGCAGGAACAGTTGTAGCTGGCGCAGCTGCGCCTTGTTTAAATTCGTCAATAACATATTCACTGGATTCCGCTAACACGCTTGCCAGGCCCTGTAGCAGTTCTTCCGGATTATTGGCTGAACGATAATCTGTTTTGCCGGGAATATTCAGGCTGTGTCCTGGGTCAATGCAAAATCCAATCGTGTGTAACACAATGGGTGAATTACTCAGTATCTCATTCACTGCTGATAAAGGATCTTCGCCGCTGCTCGCTTCACCATCGGTAACGACAACCAGATGATATTCACCATAACCAAGCTGCGTGAGTGCCTGTTGAGTCAACGCGTGATAAGCGCCACGGATAGCGGAGCGTAATGGCGTGCCGCCACCCACTTCCATCGCAGTCACCTTTTGCAAAATAGTTTCACGATCCAGCCCTAAAGGCACCTTCTCAGATACGTTATTAATATCGAATGTCAATAAACCGACGTTGGCATCTGCCGGTATTTTATTAATAAACTGCGTGACGGCTGCTTTTGCCACCTCTATTTTAAGGATGCCTTCTGAGCAACCGGATTCTTCCATGGAGCCCGAGCCATCGATAACGAGATAATAATTAGTCGCCAGTATATTGCTGGCCACGCTGACGCCCGGTTGCGCCGCAGGCCATTTATACGATGTCGCCTGCATGGCATAGAGTTGTGAGTTATCGCTCTTTAAAGCATCAGCTGGTGCATCCTGATTATTACAGCCCGACAACAGCACAGCCATAATCAAACCGGGTATAAAAATTTTCATTCGTGCGATTCCTTTTCGGCTTTGCATTACAGCGGTTTAAAAACGGAAGACTCGGCTTCTACCTGAATAATGCGGAACACCACACGCATATTCGAACGCCATTCCGCTTCATCTTTTGGCGCACAAGGATCGTCTCCGCAGATACCTGTTTTAGGCATGGCAATACCCTGCCCGGCGACAACAAACTGGCTGGTATCCAGCTGCATGGATTTGCTTTTTCCGTACTGGAGAATGGCATCACGCACACCTTGAGCGCGGCTATAACTCAGGTTTTTTGCAGATTGTTTGATTTGCCCCAGCACCAAAGCCGACTCATTGGATTTTTTGGATTTGAGATATTGCATCGGGTCACTATGTCCCTCAACGGTAATCAACGCGCCACCATAGGTTGACGCCAGTTCAATCACGCGATTGAACGCATCTTTGTAGAGCTCCGCCGTAAATGCATTTTGATTCGGTGCAAAATACACTTCAAATGCATACAGCTCGCCTTCGGCAAGCCGACCCTGCTGCTGTAATTTGTTCACCACAGCAGAGGTGGCGCGTTCATCAAAACGTGCGCCAGCTGCTTCTTTTACCGAGCCAACTTTTCCCTGCAAGCGTGCAAAATCCCATACCTGCGCACGTAATGATTCTTTGCCGGATACCAAACCAAAATCCTTAACGCCCAACAGTGATTCTTTTGCCAGGGCGTCAAACCGGCGCGCATTGTTAGCATGGGTAAAAAAGGATTTGTTGCCATTGAATAGGGCTATTTGTGCATCGGCATACATGCCTTCTGCATCGGCCACGGCGGTATCGGCATCCAGCAATATTTTGGCGGATGCGCGCATCAGATTTTGATACTCGGTTTTCTGCGACTGACTGTTCGTCACCAGGGTATTAACCTGCTCTTGTGCTTTAAGCAGTGCCGCGACGAAGGCTTCTACTTTTGAACGATTTTGTTCCAGGTAATCGGAGCGCACCGCATACACATCAACGATCACCTTGTTGGCGGTTTTGGTTGACATCAGCACGCGCGCGCCCCGCACAGAATCTTCTGCGCCGGTTCCCACTGCGCCGTTGGAGGTTAGTGCCAGGGCGTCCGGCGTGATCACGAATGCTGCATCGATATCTTTTTGCCTGAAAGCTTCCGCAGGGCTATTCGAAGTACCCGTTAAATCACGCACCCAGCGCACCTTGACGTCTGCAAGATTTAATCCCGCATCACGTAAAATCCGGCTCAGATAATCCAGATGCGGACCATAGGCTTGCAGCACAATGGTTTTACCTTTTAGATTGGCAACGGTTTTAATGGAATCTTTCACCACCAGTGCATCACCACCGGATGAATCGGATAACTTGACGATCACAATCGGGCGTGTACGTTCATCTTTGGCCAGTAAATCTCCCGCTAGATTAATCATGCCCAGGGTGCCACGCAGATAGGGCGTTTGCCCCGCCATGTATTTTTCTAGCTGGCGCGCAAAAACATCTTCGCGAACCAGTTTGAAATCCAAACCGGCCTGGCCGAATAGTGAAGAAGGGGAGGTCGTTATTCCGTTACCGTTTGCATAAATTGTGGCAATGTCAGCACCCCAGGAAATAATGGGTAATTCCACTGTGCCTGAATGAACATTGTTAACCCGGACTGTATCCTTGAGCGAAACCATGAAAGGTTGAGGCTGTATATACTCAACAGCGTTAGCGAAGGGGGCAACAACCAGCGCTACACAGGCCAATAGAATGCGTGCCTTGTTTTTCATGTGCTATTTCCTTTTCATATTTAGAGATTGCGGATGCATGGTACCCGCGTGTATTATGAGATGCAATAGTCATCTATAAGATACAATTGTGAATTATGAACGACAGTCTACCCGAGTGGCAATGTGTCGCAAGCCGCCTTGTTCGCGCCGAGCTGCAAAAACGCGGTATCAAATATCCTGAGTTATCGAAATCACTCGCCGCCATCGGCATGATTCAAACACCCGTAACACTACGATCAAAGATTCACAAAGGCAACTTTGGGGCGGCCCTATTATTAGCTATTTTCCAGGTGATTAAAGCGGATATTAATCCGGTTGAATTGAGCGTGATACTGGCGGGTTGTCATGACAGGAATTCCCGTAGTAATGAGTGATTCGTTGTCGCTGTAGAAATTCCCGGCTGAAAATATTTCGTTAGTAAATTTTATGTAGCCTCGCCAGTGATTTCAAACTTGAGTGAGGTAGGGTGCGAGATCTCATCTTTTGGCGTAGTGCATACGCCCTACATTCTTAATTCTTTAAACAAGTGTTTGGCGGATTCGGATAATAAGTGCAATTGGATAAAAGAGGTCAGCTGATAGAATTAGCAGCTGTCCTCCACCAAGAGAAAAGCACTAATGACGTACCACCAGCTGACCGAGAACGAAAGATACCAGATTTATGCATTAAATAAAGCAGGCCATGCTCAACAAGACATAGCACTGCTGTTGCAACGCAGTCCATCGACTATTAGCCGAGAGCTAAAGCGCAATACAGGGCTGCGAGGCTACCGGCCAGGGCAAGCACAACGGCTAAGCGATAATCGACGCACCCGTGCGCACAAGGCTCGCAAGATTGACGATGGTGTTCGCCATGATATTGAAATATTAATTCGCCAAGAATTAAGCCCGCAACAAGTTGTGGGTTATCTTGAGCGAGACCGAAAGTTACTGTTACACCATGAAACAATATACCAACTGATTTATGCGGACAAAGCGGATGGCGGTGATTTATACAAGCACTTGCGAATTGCCAGCAAGCCCTATCGCAAGCGCTACGGCAGCTATGACAGGCGCGGGAAAATCCCGAATCGCCGTGGTATTGAAGAGCGCCCCGCCATAGTTGAAAGTCGCAGTCGAATGGGTGATTGGGAAGGCGATACCATTATTGGCAAAGGCAAGTGCAGCGCTTTGCTGACGCTGTTGGAGCGTAAAACGCTCTACACCATCATCGTAAAATTGACAGGCAAGAATGCTGAGCAATTAGCCGATGCCGCAATCGGCGCGATGAAACACATAAAGAACAGAGTCAAGACGATCACATTTGATAATGGGCTTGAGTTTGCCAGGCACGAAAAGATAGCGGCCGCACTGGATGCTGATATATATTTTGCAAATCCCTATTGCTCGTGGGAGCGTGGTGCCAATGAGAATGTAAATGGTTTGATCAGGCAATACTTTCCAAAGGGTACTGATTTTAACGAGGTAACGAATGTCGAAATTAAAGCTGTCATGACAAGGCTGAATAACCGACCGCGTGAAACGCGTGGATTTAAATCGCCGAATGAGTTGTTTATGGGGCAGCGAGTTAATTTACTCGCTGCGTGATTAAATTGCAGTTATTACTTGAAACCGCC
>JANOOU010000236.1:0-2579 GCA_031421475.1 Gammaproteobacteria bacterium
CTACACACTTCCGCATTAGCGGGTGATTGTGCATCAGATTGCGGGTTTTAACCCCGGCTTTGTCATCGGGTCTGCTCATGGTGTACTCCTCTTATTGAATGGATATTATTGCATGTCGGCCGCTCCGTTACAGCGTATTAAAATCTCTATTTTGCCCTGGGCTGCATATTCGTAGATATAAGCAGTCGTGCACCTCGCCGCGTTCAAGGAAAGCCCGTAGCGCATTGTGCGTGTTGCGGTGGCGGGTGCTGAAGCGGAAGCGACCGCTGGCGGTTTCTACCAACGGCGTGCGTGTTATGGCTTCAGAAACGATGTCCAGAATCCGCTCGCGGTATTTGCCGGTCGGTGGCTTGAAAAAAATGCAGATGATGATCGGCGAAGAACATGAATGAGGGTGGGATGTCTTGATTTTCGGGCGGCTGAGTATTTGTAGTATATGGAGCCGCTGTTTGTCGGCACTCAAAAATTGCGGCAAGATGTGACAGGCAGCATGATGGCTGTGCGCGTGTTTTGAATAAACGGTTTCGATAACAGGAAATAATGATGTGCGGAATATGTGGTGAATTACGTTTTGATGGCGTTGTGCCCGAGCTGGCACTGACGCAACGCATGATGACAAGACTGGAACGGCGCGGGCCGGATCATGGCGGCAGCTTTTCTGACGGCCCGGTGGCGCTGGGGCACAGAAGGTTGTCGATCATTGATCTATCAGCGCATGCCAATCAGCCCATGGTGGATCAGGCTTTGCAACTGGCGCTGGTGTTCAACGGCACAATATATAACTACCCGGCTTTGCGCGTGCAGTTGCAGGACAAGGGTTATCATTTTTTTTCCACGGGTGATACCGAAGTTATTCTGAAAGCCTACGCCGAATGGGGCGCGGCCTGTGTTGAAAAACTGCACGGCATGTTTGCGTTTGTGATCTGGGATATGCGCAAACAACAATTGTTCATGGCGCGTGATCGCATGGGCATCAAACCTTTGTACTACAGCGTGAACAACAAGCGTTTATTGTTTGCTTCCAATGTACAGGCATTGCTGGCCACGGGCGATATTGATACGTCGATTAGTTCCGTTGGCTTACATCATCAATTGACTTTGCATGCCGTGATTCCAGCACCCCACACTATTTTGAACGGCGTCAAAAAAATGCGTCCGGCGCATGCAATGATTTTCAAAGCCGATGGCAGTGTTCACGAACAGCGCTACTGGCATTTGAAAGCGGTGCGGCCAAAAGAACAACGCAGCGAACAGGAGTGGATTGATGCGATACATCAAAGCCTGAAAGCCGCGGTGGAAACCCACAAAACCGTGGCCGACGTGCCGGTGGGCGTGCTGTTATCCGGTGGTCTGGATTCCAGTTTGCTGGTGGGCTTGTTGCACGAAGCCGGTGTCGGCAATTTGCAAACATTTACCGTCGGCTTTGAAGATCAGCCGGAAGAAAAAGGCAGTGAGTTTGAATATTCCGATCCGGTGGCGGAACGTTTCGGCACGCTACACCACAAATTTTTTATTCGCAACGATAAAGTTATCTCCTACTTACCGGATGCAATCGACAACATGGCCGAGCCCATGGTGGGGCAGGATGCGGTGGCGTTTTACATGCTGGCCGAGCAAGTTTCAAAACACATAAAAGTGGTGCAAAGTGGTCAGGGCGCCGATGAAGTGTTCGCCGGTTATTTCTGGTTTCAACAAATGCATGCCGCAAACAATGAGAATGATTTGTCGCGTTTTGCCAGCCGCTATTTTGATCGTGATCATGACGAATATTTGAAAACCGTTGGCGCGAAATTTCAAGGCGAAGATTACACCTCGCAAACCGTGAGTGCTTTATTGCATGAACCGGATGCAGATGAATATATTGATAAAGTATTGCGCATGGATATAACAACACTGGTCGTTGATGATCCGGTCAAGCGCGTTGATAACATGACCATGGCCTGGGGCCTGGAAGCGCGCGTACCGTTTCTTGATCACCAACTGGTGGAGCTGGCCGCCAGTATGCCGCCCGAATTAAAGCTGCGTGATGGCGGCAAATATGTGCTCAAAAAAATTGCCCGAGGCTTGATACCCGATGCGGTGATTGATCGCCCCAAAGGATATTTTCCCGTGCCTGCACTCAAATTTGTGCGCGGCGAGTTTTTGCAATTTATGCGTGATGCCTTGTTGAACGATACCGCGCGGCAACGGGGATTGTTTCAACCGGCGTATGTTGAAAAATTATTGGCCGAGCCGGAAAAATATCACACCCGCTTGCAGGGTAGTAAGTTATGGCATCTGGCGTTGCTGGAGATGTGGTTGCAACGGCATGTGGGGGCGTGATACTGACCCCTTTAATTCGGCTCTGACCCGAATGGCACTATGTCAGAACCGGAAACGCCTTACCTAATGAGCCTGACAATCGCCTGCCTGTTTTTATTGCTTAATTTCCCATACGCATAAAGCAAATCGGCCAATTCATCGGATTCGGCATAAAAATAAGCAGTGGGTACATTCAATGCTTTCGCTAAATCCTTGAGCCGGGGAAATTTGGGAATATGTATGCCTTGCTCATACTGATTCATCTTGGCACTGGCATT
>JANOOU010000237.1:0-5509 GCA_031421475.1 Gammaproteobacteria bacterium
TGATGCGCTGAACGCAGGATGACTTTCCAGACTTCCTGCGATAAGGAATCCAGCCAGCGTTTTACCGGCGGTGGTGTGGTGCTGGCATAAGAACGCAACATGGTGATCGGTGTAGCCGATCCACTCTGATAACGCGCCTGCGCCACTTCAAAGGATTTTTTGGCAGGATCAGGCGACAAGGCAATTTCATTTACAAATTGCTGAAGTTGCTGAATGTTTTGTGTGGTGAGATTTATGGCCGCCGGTTTTTTCGGTGTTTCGCGCAACAACACATTCAGTTCACGGAATTGCACATCAACTTTAGTGCCTTCAAATGTATCCGCCAGATAACTCGTCGCCTTGCCGGTTTTACCCTTGTCATAATCGTCTGCCAGATTTGCAATCACCGGGCTGGAAAGCGTGGTATTGGCAGCGCCCACTCGTAAAATTGCCAACAAGGGTGAATACGCCGGATCGGTAAAGCTGGTGAGTACATCACTGGCTTGTTTGATACTGGTAAATTCGGTTATTTCGAGGCTGTCGTAAATGGCGATCCATTGCTGGAGATAATCTGCGATATATAACTCCTTCACTTTTTCGCTGATTTCAGCCAGATCATCTTTAATAAAATCAACACGTGCATTTTCACCATCATCCAATACCCAGCGTTCGTTGGTGATGTCGGCCACAATGGGCGAATCGGTTGACAGATCAATCAGCTTGTAACCTTCGTGAGTAAACAATAAAGGAACCGTCAAGGTTTTAGTCACACTGTCGTTGATCTTGAATGCCATGCGCGTCGATTCGCCAAACTCATTGAGCAGATCTACCGGCTGCAAATAACGCGGGTTGGTACGAATGCGACTGTAAATGCGTTGCGCTACCGGCACCCGCAACAATACTTCACGAGTCTGTTTAACCAGATTTTGATTAATCTCTATCGGTTCGAGATCCAGTGACAATAATGTATCCAGATGTGCTTCGAGTTGTTTACGATTCGTCGCTTCACCTTGCATGGATTCCGACCAGTTGCTCACAAACCAGTCCTTAACCTGTTCCTTGTTCATATGCTCGGTTTTATTGAACATTAAATAAGTGCGGAAAGTATTGTATAAATCACCACCACTGTGGCCCTGCTTCACATAGGCTTCGAGGTGACCTAACAGTCTGGGCAATAGCAATTCTTTAAGCTGGGTGGCGTAGGCTTGATCGGCGGCATCATCAACATTGCCATCATATAAACCCATGCCGGATAACCACGGATGTTTTTCCTGATCGTAAACAATACTGGCTTTAGCCAGCGCATTGAGCGTAGGCAACACGCTGCGCGGATCTTTGCTCCAGGTATTGAGACGTTTGTTTTCTGCCTTGAATTCACCAATATAGGTTTGTACTTCACTCATGTAGGTTTGATGGCGCGAAACACTGCCGGCCCAGATAACCAGTGTCAGTACAACAAAAAGTGCAATGCCGGCATACGCCGCGCGTTGTCCCCAAAGAATAATGGTTTCGTATTTTCGGTTTGAGCCCACCAGTTCCGATTCTGGAAACATGACATCGCGAAACATCCGTCCCAAAAAATAACTTTTGCCCTGACCCTGCGGCATTTGCACGGCATCACGCGCAAAACCAAAACTGGCTGATACTGAACTCATCAAACGATCTATCGGGCTGCCTTCCTGGGTGCCGCTGGTAAAATAAATGCCGCGTAAATAGGGCTGAAAGCGATAACGATTACTGATAAAGGTTTGTCTGACGAAATTATCCAAAATCAGTTTTAGATTATCCATTTGTTGTGGAAAACCCTGAATCAGTGCGCGACGTCTGACATCGCGCTCGGTATGCATACGCCACAGCACCCGGTCATAGGTGCGCTTCATCAACTTCTCAAATTGTTGTGACAAGTAATCAAAATCCGGGCCCTGCGAAGCTTTTGGGGCATTGGGTAGTGACACACCCCAAACCTGTTCCCGGTCTTCCTTGCTCAGATCTTCAAAAAATTCGGTGAACCCGGCAACCAGATCGCATTTGGTAAACATTAAATAAATGGGAAAACGAATTTCAAGTTTTTCCATCAATTCATCAACACGGGTGCGAATAATCTTGGCATGTGCCACACGCTGCTCTTCGGATTGCGTTAATAAATCATGAATGCTGATTGCAATGATGGCGCCGTTAATCGGCCGTCTGCGCCGGTTTTTTTTCAACAAATTTAAAAACCCTTCCCAGGCCGAACTATCAATAACTTTATGACTGTCCTGGGTTGTATAACGACCGGCGGTATCGATTAAAATCGCATCGTTGGTAAACCACCAGTCACAGTTACGCGTGCCGCCCACACCCTGCAACGCACCCTTGCCAAATTGTTCGGCCAACGGAAAATCCAGTGTGGAATTGACCAATGCCGTGGTTTTGCCCGAACCCGGCGGACCAATAATGATGTACCAGGGCAGCTCATATAATGCCTTGCTGCTGCGTGAACCTTTGAACTTGAGTTTTTTTAAAGTGGCCAGTGCCTGCGTAAAGCGCTGATTCAGCTGGTACAGCTCTTCTGCTGATTGGCCGGAGGCATGATCAGATTTTAAATCTTTATTGTTTTCTTGAAGATCAACTACCAGGTCATCGTTTTGTTTTTTGGTTTGCAACTGAATTCGTAAATTATTCAGGCCCCAGATAATCACAATGACAATAATGGCGACGAGCCTGGCAACCACGCTTCCCAATGGCGCTGCGTTGCCATCACCAAATTTAATATAAGGCCCGACAAACCAGATGATGATTGACAGTGCCAGCAATCCTATTAGGGATATAACAATCCGGTTTTTTAAAAACTCAATTATGCTCTTCATCTATTTGACTCTTTTTTATTATTCGAACGGTGATTTAATCGGCGCTTCTTCAGCTTGAGACGGTTTGGTGATCACTTTTTGCTGAATAATTTCTGTTAATTGCTCGGCCACCGGTGATGAAGATTGATACAGCCAGACTCTGAATCCCGAATACGCCAGCAATAATGCTGCGCCAATAAAACTGGCCATGACCCACATTGGAATAAATTGTGCCAGGGTATTACGCATTTTGCCCAGGCCCTGCCAGCTCGGCGACAGTTCACGTTCATATTCACCGCGGTTAGTGCGGATAATTCTAAACAGCTCATCCCGGATTTGTTCAAGCGTGTCCCGGCCACGGTGAATAACACGGTATTTACCTTCAAAACCCAAACTTAACAGAATATAAAACAGCTCAAGTATGTAAATATTTTCAGCCGGTGTTTGGCGTACCCGATCCAGCAGTAAAAAGAATTTTTCACCGCCTGCGGTTTCGTTATGAAATACACTTAATAATGTGCGCTGGGTCCAGGCACTTTCACTGCCCCAGGGCGTGTTGAGTACGGCTTCGTCCAATGCTGTACACAGTGCATAACGTGCAGATAAAACAATTTCCGGTTTTAAACCCTGCTCTTTTGCCTGCGATTCAAAGTTTTTTATTTCAGTCACCAAACGTTGATGCAAGCCCCCAACATCGGAATGACTGACGGTATGCCGCGTTTTTTCAAACACCGCCAATAATGTTGATGCCGTATTCACCAATGGATTCAAGCCACGTGCTGCATTGAAATAAGTCGCACCTTCACCACCTTGTCGCGCCGGCGTATATTGCGGTTGTCGCGGTTGTTGCGGCGCATAATTAGGTGCAGGGGCATGTTGGCCGGGGGCAGCGCGGCGACCCGGTGTGGGCCGCATTTGCGTGCGATCACCACCATCACCTGCTGTGGGCTGTCCACCTGCTGTGGGTTGCCGAAAAACCGTTTTGTCAAACTCATCGGATGCCATAACACCCTCCTAAATTATTTATTGGCGAATGGCCCAGAACTCAAGTTCCAGTCCAGGAAAGTCACCACCGACATGCAAGGCAAAACCACCGGAGTGTTGCAACTCCTTCCAGAAATCACTTTGTTTTTCCAGTTCAAAATAGGTAAAACCGGAATGATAGGGAATTTGACGGGGTGCCACCGGCAGCGCCTTGAGCGTTATACCGGGCATGGCAGCATTAACCAGTTGACGGATACGCTCAACCGGCGCAATTTTAATTTGTGCAGGCAAATGTAAACGCAAGGCATTTTCCTGAACATTGGCGCGTGCCGCCAAAACAAAAGAAGCCGTGGTTAATAATGAGCGATCGGTAATTTCGGCCACACGTATGCCGTATTTTTTCTCAACCAGATTCAGTGAAACGGCGGTTTGTTCAAACACCATGCTCAAACATTGACGCAATGCCGTGATAACCGGCACGAATGTTTTTTGTAAATTATCATGCAGATAAGCATCAAAACCAGGAGGGCGTTTAGTCTTGGTGACAAAGGTTGATAACTCACCCACCATTTGCAGCGATTCCGCATACAAAGACAAAGGATGCAAGCCATTTATACTTCCCAGATGGTTCGCCATGGGCTCAAGGCGATTGATCAGTTGCAACATCATGTAATCGGCAATTTCAGCCGTTCCGCCACGTTTGGAATCAGCCAGACGCCCGGCAATCGATTCACCACGATGATGTAGCAAACCCGCCAGCTCGGTTAAAAATCCGGATAATTTTGGTGTTGCATTACAATCCAGCACGGTAGGAATATATTGATCATCCAGTAACACATTTTTATCTTCACGTGATTCCGTTATGCGCACCAACCCTATGCAGGCATAACCACTTAAATCATCGCTCTCCAATAACAATCTGAAGCGTAATTTACCAACATTGAGGGTTATGTTGTCGCCCGAGTCTATGGTGACATCGCGCACCATTTGCTCGGCTGAATAATATCGCGCCAAACCTTGTGTATTGTCCTCTGACAACACATCAACCGCACCCGCGCGTTTAACCGGTATCGCCAGATACACAATCACATTGTGAGTATTTTCTGGCACTTCCAGTACCGGAGGTGCCACATCAATATCAGGAAAGTTAAATGGCGAACCATCCGGAAACACACCGCGTGCACGGGTGACCGATATTTTTCCCAGATTGAGCAGTTGCTGATCAATCTCAAAATAGTGCAAGCCCCAGCCGTAAGCGCCAAACGCAGAACATTTACCTTCGATGTAGCGTTCAAAATAACGCTCTTGTTGCTGGAAATGTTGCGGGTTGAGGAACATTCCTTCTGACCAAACCACTTTGCTATCTAAAGACATTGTTAACTCACTGGGTTACTGGTTGTTTAGATGTTTTTCCAGGGTGGATCTGAATATCGTCATGCTGGCATTCTCAGAAATTCCCTAGGGAACCTCTGATTAAGTCTTGTAGGGTGCCAAAACTCAACTTTGGGCGTAGCGCATCCACCAGAGTTATCGGCGGATGCGCTGCGCTTATCCGCCCTACATTCATAATTTTTTGACTTGATCAGAGCTTTCCTAGTTAATAAAATCATCACCTTTAAATTCCGGTTTCGTGATTTTTTTTATCGCTGGTTTTTTGAATTTGGATTTGTCTATATCTTTACCGTCTTTGTCTTTACCGCCTTTGTCTTTACCATCTG
>JANOOU010000238.1:0-1562 GCA_031421475.1 Gammaproteobacteria bacterium
CGAATGCCATTCAACAAATGTTGTAGCATCACCTCAAACAAAAAGCCCATTCAGCTTGCGCTGAATGGGCTTTAGTGTTTCAGCCGGGTAATTAGCTTGCTTTACTATATTTCGCTTTGGCTGCTTTCGCTTCTTTTGCCTGCTTTGGGTCGTATGCCGTGCCAGACCAGAGCATTTGATAGGCAATTTCTTCGTTGCCGTTTTCACACAAATCAAGCACGCGCTGGAACAACGGTTGGAAAGTGTCGCTGCGATGTGAAGCTTCATGCTGCTCCATGGTTTGCCAGAAGGTAACAACCAACGCTTCTTTGCCTTTCAGCGGGCTCACCACGATCTCGCCAACGGTCGATCCCTCGTTCGAGATTGCGCCGGTGTTCATCATCACAAAGCCGCCGACAAAGCCAGTTTCTGAGTGATAGGTTTTTACGTTTTCACACAATTCTGCGACGCGTTCTTCTAAATCATCTACGCTATATTCCGGCTTCAGAATCATGCGGTTTACAGTCACAATACCATCGGGGGCAAAACCAGAAATCAAGCTGCTCATTATCGACTCCTTAAATAAATTAGTTAAAACACATATATTAAGTCCCTAACAAGATAGATAAAGTTTCAAATTCAGTGGCAAACCTATCTAACCTGTAATAAAAGCATATCATTAAATGCTTAAATGGCAAGATAAAAATGATCCCCAAAGACCTTACAGAACATAAGCTTACTACCGAGGAGGTATACAGCGGCCGCCTCCTACATGTGCGGCGTGATGAAGTGCGCTTGCCAGATGGCAACACCTCGGTACGCGAATACATTACGCATCCGGGTGCAGTAGTCATTATCGCCATCGCAGACAATGGCGAGCTGATTTTGGAACGGCAGCACCGCTATCCCCTACATCGAGATTTCATTGAATTGCCCGCAGGCAAAATCGACGCGGGGGAGGAAACCCTGGCCTGTGCCCAGCGCGAATTGCTGGAAGAGACCGGCTACACCGCGCGCGATTGGCAATATGTCACGACTGTTTATCCCTGCATCGGCTATACCGACGAGCGCTTAGTGTATTACTTGGCGCGGGGCTTGGCGTACGTTGGTCACCAGCCGGATGAGGACGAATTTCTGGAAATATTTCAGCTCAGTTTTGAACGCGCAATGGACATGATAAAAAGCGGCGAGATATGCGAAGTGAAAACTGTGGTGGGTTTATTCTGGCTTGAGAAGATTTTAAAGGGTGAGTGGAACACGCAAGCTATTTGAGGCGCGCCACCCAGCGGTAATTTTTATTGAGCTTGCAAAGAGAGTGTATTGGTGGAGAATTAGCACTCAAGTATAGGAGAGACGAAACATGACTCAAATCATTCCCGAAACGCAGCCAGACTTCGATAAAACCCGCATTATCGAGCGCCCGGATGGTTTTTATTGGGTGAACCAGGATACCGAGCAACAATACGGGCCATTCACTACCCTGTTAGAAGCCGCACACGATATGTCGTATACCGGTGCAGGCGCGTTAGAAGCGGGAGAAACCATACACGAAGCCGAAGACGAGATCGGCATCAATGGCTGGA
>JANOOU010000239.1:0-3292 GCA_031421475.1 Gammaproteobacteria bacterium
GCATTGATGGCCATGGCCAAAGACATCGGCGATATAATCGAAATGGAAAGTGGTGAGGCGGGGCTTGAATATCTGGATAAACACGATGTTGATTTAATTTTACTGGATATGATGATGCCGGGCTTGAATGGATTTGATGTGCTGGAGGCTCTGATTAAACAAAATAAAATCAACAAGATCCCCGTGGTATTGCTTTCAGCTACCGAAGATGATGAATCCATAGCACGCGCATTCAAGCTGGGTGCAGTGGATTATTTGCGCAAGCCCGTCAGAAAATATGAGCTGATTGCACGGTTGACAACACAGCTGGAGTTACGTTATCGCCAACTGCATCTTGAACAAATGGTGAATGAACGCACGCGTGAATTAACGCAAGCCAATCAGGGTTTGAAAATCGCTCAGGAGCAGTTGATGCAGTCGGATAAGATGGCGGCAATTGGGCAGTTGGCGGCGGGTGTAGCGCATGAAATTAATAATCCAATTGGATTTGTTTCATCAAATCTGGCAACCATGTCGCAGTATTTGGACGATATTTTCAGGGTGATAAGCGCATATGAAAAAATTGATATTTTTCTGACTGTTGAGCAAAAGGCAGGATTACAAATCATTAAAAAAGAAATTGATCTTGGATATCTTAAAGGAGATATCACGGAGTTGTTGCGAGAATCAAAAGATGGTTTGTCGCGCATCATACACATCGTTAAAGATATGAAAAATTTCTCGCATATAAACGAGAATAAATGGGAATTGGTTAATATACATGAAGGCATAGATAGCACGCTTAATATTGTGCATAACGAAATCAAGTACAGAGCGAAAGTTGTTAAAGACTATGGTGAGGTTGGTCTGGTGCAATGTATGCCATCACAAATTAATCAGGTGTTAATGAATATCATGGTGAATGCCAGCCATGCCATGGACGCGGACGGACTTTTAATAATCAAAACCTGGCAAGCCAAAAATAAATTAAAAATTAGTATTAGTGATACCGGCTGTGGCATGCCACCGGATGTGCTTAAAAAAATATTCAATCCATTTTATACCACCAAGCCTGTGGGTAAGGGCACGGGGCTGGGTTTATCCTTGTCGTACACAATTATTGCCAAGCATCATGGTAGTATTGATGTAGAGTCAAAACCGGGTAAAGGCTCAACGTTTATTATTACGCTGCCTTTGGAACAGCCAGTTCTTGCGCAGGATGAGGCGGAGTTGGAGTGAGCCGGTTTTTTTTGTTACGGATTAGATCCAGTTACAATCTGATTACCACACACGTAATTTCTTCCCGATCGTGATACAACTGGCGTGCACGAAAATTAAATGCTATGCCTGCTCGCAGCAAGGCGTCTTCCACTAAATCGCGGCACTCGTCTACCATTTGGTAACGTTGTTTCATGGGTAATTTGAGATTGAATACAGCGTGCTTGCAATGGCCATCAACCAGCCAGCGTGTAACCAATCGTGCGATGTGTAGCGGGCGTTCCACCATGTCACAGAGCAACCAGTCCACCGGTTTCTCCGGTATGAAAACAAATCCATCAACCTGCTGGTGTTCAACCAGGCCGCTATCCATGAGTGCCTGATCCATATTTGCATTGTCGACAGCAATAACTCGGATGCCGCGTTGCACCATTAGCCAAGTCCAACCGCCAGGGCTGGCACCCAGATCAACTGCGCTCATGCCGTTGCGCAAATATTTTTGCTGTTCTTTTTCACTCAATAAGGTTTTGAAGGCTTCTTCGAGTTTGAGTGTTGAGCGACTGGGCGCTGCGCGTGGCAGGTGCAGCCGCATAATGCCCATGTGATCAGCCGAGCTGTTATCCATGTGAGTGATACCCAGATACATGGCAGACGAGCTGAGAAAAAATCCGTGCAAGCGCCATCGGCTGTCACGGTTAATGAGTGCCTGTTGTTTTAATGATTGAATCAGCGGATGAATAAATTTTTTGCAGAAACCGGAAAGTTGTTTGCCATCATTGGTGTCGGGCATTTCCAGATACACATCATTAAATTGCAGGCCCAATAATTTAATGTGTTCGCACAGAGGTGTGATGCGATCATCAACCGGTAAATCCTTAATGATGTTGCAGGCAAACACACACTGCCGTGTAAAAACCAGTTTGTTGTACATAATGCTGGCATTGAGTTCGTCTGCGCTCTGGTTTTGTTGCAGGCAAAATTGCACATAGCCGCTGTCAGGTTTGGTTCGAATATAACCTTGTAAATTGGCTACTTGTGATTGCAGCTGTATTTCAGCCGCGCATTCTTTTTCAAAACCGGGGCGACAATAGAGCAGTAACTGGTTAAACGGATGTTGTGGGGTGTCGGCCATGTATTTGTTAGGTGTCCAGGGAATGATTCAGCCAATGGCTGAGAAATTGCTCACATATTTCAGATCTTGACTACACTTGATAACGATAGAGGTGCCGCTGGCACTTTGAGTTGTCCAAATGAGAAAAGCAGTATGTCAGTTGATAAGCCATCCAGTGTGAGTTACATCTCGTGAAGGGGCGCATCATACCTGTATCAGGTTTTATATTCAGTTGTTTCCGGCGCTATACACAAACCAGCCAAGCCATTTTTCACCTTCGTCAGCCATCGCTGTTGTTTTGCAGCGACTTGCCCCTGTTCTACGGTGCAGGGGATCGAATATCGTCTTGATGATCATGTTTTCATCAAGTTGATTGTGCAGCAGTAAAGTTCAAAGAGCCTTACGGGGGGGAAACCCCCCGTTTTTTTTGATGTACATGGATGTACGAATGCCGCGAACGCAGGATGCGTAAGAGCGGCGGATGTACATGGATGTACGAATGCCGCGGACGCAGCGACCGCCAGGGATGGCGGAAGGTAGAACAACGCAGGAGCAGTTGTCGAGATGTGTAAGAGCGGCGGCAAGTTGAAATAATTACCCCAGGTAGTAACATGCGCATTCCATTTAAATGAGATGCAGTGTTATGAGCCCCAATGATGTAAAAAATCTGATTGAATCAGGTCTGCCCGGTAGCCAGGCGATCGTGTCCGGTGAAGGCTGTAACTTGTCCGTTACGGTCATCAGTGACGTGTTTGAAGGCAAAAGTATGGTGCAGGAACAGAAAATGGTTTACGCCACGGTCAACCAGTTAATCAGCACCGGCCAGTTGCATGCGCTGGGCATCAAGGCGCTGACTAAAAGCGAGTGGCAGGCCGAGGGCGGTAAGTTAGGAGTAGGCAGCCCGTAGGTTCACAAAAAGCAAAAGTCCGCAAATAAATGCCAAGAACCTTGTGCTTTATTTGCGTTTAATTGCAGACCTCCTCT
>JANOOU010000240.1:0-4531 GCA_031421475.1 Gammaproteobacteria bacterium
CCACAGCATGCCTTTATTCGGACTAACTAAAAACAGTAAAAAAAAGCCAATATCCTGTAACAAACCTGCCGTGAAGCAAAGGCTGGCATCCAGACCTATCAGCTCACCCAGCAGGCGTGCACTGACCGCGCGCCGTAACGAATCTTCCCAAAATAATTCCTGATCAACACCTCGAATACGTATTGCACTGAAGGTGCGATGAACCACCAGACACAACATTAACTGACAAACACGCTGAAACCCGGCTTGCTCAATGGCTTCTTCTACAGTACCTGCCTTACTAGCCAGCCTGAAATGATCAGCATTGATAACGGCTAATAAACGAATAAAAAAATCCGGATATTGATTTTGCAAACGCTGAAATGTTGTACGGTCAAGTGCTTGATTAGCATACAGCTGTAAAAAGCTGCGCGCTATATCCGGGATAACCGGAATGTTACTGATATTAATACGATCATCGAGATTAATGTAGGACATATCTGCTGTATGTGTATGCTGTATCAGCCGTGAGCGCAATGCATTGAGTATAGGGCAAGTACAATCATTATTTGTCTTATAACCATCGTTGCACTAAAGCATCGAGTCCTGGCCCATATCTTATGGGACATCCCCAGATCGAGTGGGTTGTTTCTCATAAGTGATACTACGCAGCATAAGAGACAAAGACCTATACAGCCCACTACTGGGCATTGAAATACCGTGGTTAGTTGATAATGTAAATCTGGCTATCGAAGTCAACAAAGTCGAGATATTCATCACACTGTTTTTTTCGCCATTTTTGCCTGGTCTTCGCTGCACTCACTACGTTTTTCAACAAACTTTTAGGTCAAAACCAACTTTAAAGTTGCATATACAACAATTAATTCTATATACTCAACACAATCATGGCATCTGTAATAACTCGTGCACATCATGCCACTCTGCCCTACACACCCGATTGGCGAATTTAAAAAAAGCACAGCAAAAAATAGATCCACAAGTGCACGTAAATATACGCAAATGCTAAAAACATAACCCTTGCTGTTTTCGCAACCATTTGTGTTATTTGTTAACTATTCCATTTAATTAGTTGTATATACAACATATAAGGAGGCAGCATGTAAACAATATGAATAAGACCATTCATTAATCTGACTATTCACTACACAAATGGAGATCAAACATGACTACATCATTATCAACAGAAATGTTCTGGTTGGTTATTACTACAACCATGACCGGATTATTCTGGATACCTTACATTCTCAATCGCCTGCTGGAACAAGGAATATTGAACGGGCTATGGGATCCACATGGCAGCACCGACACCTCAAAAGCCTGGGCCCGGCGGATGATGCAGGCACATGCAAATGCCATAGAAAACCTGGCAATCTTTGCTCCATTGGTCCTCGCAGTCGAGTTAACAGGTTCTAACTCATCAGCTACCGCTACAGCCTGTATGATTTATTTTTTTGCACGCCTAGTGCACTATCTGGCTTTTAGTTTTGCGATACCCGTTCTTCGGGTACTGACATTCTTAACAGGCGTAAGCGCTCAGCTTTTGATTGCCAGCGTCTTATTAGGGCCAGCGCTTTATTAGTGACATAAAAAAGCCCCGCTGAGCGGGGCTTTTTTTAATATAACAAAAAGTGTCATTTTTTCCGACGCTGCCCAAAGCGCATCAAGCCAACCAGACCACTTACAAACAGCCAGGCCGCAGCCGGTAAGGGCACAGCTTGAACGTTCAGGTTGTCAAATGAGTAATAACCCAGGGAGGCATCCGAAACATAAGCGTACTGAATGCCGTAAAATCCCGCATCAAAGAAAAAGGTTTGAAAATCCGAACCCATACCCATCAAGCCATCAAGGGTGAAAACCTGTGTAACCATGACCGAGCCGGGGCGATAACCTATGAACGTCACCGTATCAGCGGCACTGAAATTAACGTTCAATTCAGCAATATCAATAGAAACCATATTAAACAACGAACCATTGGCCATACCAATGTTAATACTGCTGGTATCATCGTATTGTATGAAAGCCGTACCATTATTGGGGTTACCACTAATGCCGGTATCGGCATGGTTAAACGCGCCAGCTAAGTACACACCACTCTCTGTATATTGCTCAATACGACCAGAAGAACCCGGGAAACTGGGTGTGTCAAACGTTACAACGGCTGCTGTCACGGTCTGGCTGACAAATAATAAAGCTAAAAGGGGAAGGGTATTTTTCATATTTAATCCTTAGATACACGTAAATATTAACCAATCATACGCTGACTGCAAAGCAAAACTCACGCCACAAAATGTAACTCACTGATTATTAAAGATTACTTGTGAAACTGCTATGTAAACCGAACTCAAATCTCAGTAAACCGTAAATAATACCGACATAATATAGCCATTCCTCGAACAAGTCACCACCGTGACCCCTGATTCCACCCGCAACTCCTATACTCGCCTGACCGCCCAACTGGAAGTGAAAATGAATTCAACACCGCGCCCTGAACAAATTCGTGATGTATTACAACAGGCCGCCACCAGCATCGGACAAATCATTCTCGGCAAACGCCAGCAAATTGATCTGGCGCTCACCTGCTTAATCGCAGGCGGCCATTTATTAATTGAGGACGTGCCGGGCGTGGGCAAAACCACCCTGGCTTTGGCACTGGCCAAAACATTTGGTCTGGATTTTCGTCGTGTGCAATTCACCAGTGACTTGCTACCGGCCGATGTAACTGGCATCTCAATTTACGATGTATCTAACCAGCAATTTAAATTTCATCCTGGTCCGGTATTTACCCAAGTATTATTAGCCGACGAAATTAATCGCACCACACCCAAAACGCAAAGCGCATTACTCGAGGCCATGGAAGAAAATCAGGTGACACTGGACGGGATTTGCCGCGCGTTGCCTAAACCTTTTTTTGTTATCGCCACCCAAAACCCGACTGACCAAGTGGGCACCTTCCCCTTGCCCGAATCGCAACTGGATCGTTTTTTAATGCGAATTGAAATTGGCTACCCGGATCAACAAGCCGAACGCGAATTATTAATAGGTTGTGATCGGCGACAACACATTGCACAGCTTCCAGTCGTCATCAATCCGCAAACATTATTTGCCTTACAGAAATCAGTCGAACAAGTACACGAATCCAAAGCACTGCTGGATTATCTGTTAGCTATTATTCGCAGCAGTCGACTCTCTCCTTGGTTTGCTTCTGGATTGTCACCTCGTGCCGGTCTGGCATTACAAAAATGCGCGCGAACCTGGGCGCTGTTGCAAGGACGTGATCATGTTTTGCCGGAAGATATTCAACACGTCATGTCATCGGTTGCGGCACACCGTTTACAAATTCACCCAGATCATCAACATGAAAAAATTGATGATCTGGTGAACCGATTGATTAAACAGATTCCGCTGTGATCCCAAGTTTACCGCTGTTACCAGAATTTTTTGCGCGCAGAGTTGAACGCTGGGCTGCACGTCGTATGCCGCAGATCAGCAAACAAATCTGCCTGGATCGACGACGCATATATATTTTGCCGAGCCGTAACGGCATGATATTCAGCCTGGTGCTGTTGGTTATATTGGCAGGCTCCATTAATTATCAAAACAGCATGGGATATTTACTGACGTTTCTGACCCTGGCGATCATGCTGCTGGGCATGATTTCTACGCATCAAAATATTAATCGATTGTGTATAGCCGTTGTTAACGCACAAGCTGTGCATGCCGGGCAAGTGGCCCGGTTTTCGCTGGTGATAAGCCGTGTTACGCAACGTGATTATTTTAATATCAATCTACAATGCCCTGGCCAACCCCCTGTTGCCATACACTTACCTGCACAACAAAATTCCACCAACATCGACTTACCTGTAACCACGACACAACGTGGTTATCTTACCTTGCCACGTATACGTGTCTTCACAGAATTCCCTTTAGGCTTATTTCATGCCTGGTCTTGGATTGAGCTGGATGCACGCTGCCTGGTGTACCCGGCACCTATAGACCACCCACCTAAATTTGACATGCGCGGTTTACAATTTGAACACATCAACAAGGAACAAATCGGTGAAGATGATTTCACCGGCATTCGAAATTATCAAATCGGAGATTCCCCAAAACGTATGGCTTGGAAATCCATTGCCCGTAGTGGTGTTTGGCAAACCAAAACATTTCACGCGGATACCGGCCAGGATATCTGGTTTAGTTGGAATCATACCTCCGATACTTTTAGTCTCGAAAAACGTCTCTCAATTCTTTGCCGCTGGGTATTGGATGCACACCGACAAGGCATACGCTATGGATTGGATATTCCCGGCGCACGTATTCAAACAGCTAGTGGGAACCTGCATCTGCAACAATGCCTGAGAGCCCTGGCCTTGTTTGGTACTGTCGTGTAATGGAAAACAACTAAAAGATACGTCATGAACCAACGTCTCAGCCACATCGTACGCGATCCGGTTTTCTGGGTAATTTTGCCACTGGTTTTGGTGATCACTCCTCACGTGCCGCGGCTACCAATATGGATGCCTGTGTTAGTGGT
>JANOOU010000241.1:0-3660 GCA_031421475.1 Gammaproteobacteria bacterium
GATCGGCGGAGGGATTAATGCGTTGCACCCCAAATAACGTGCGGCGTAATATTTCATCTGCTCCAATACCAATGGTATAAATTTTTAAGTCATGCTCAGCGGCCAGTTCAGCGGCTTTGAGCGGCATAACTTCTCCGGCTGTATTGGCGCCGTCGGTTAATAAAATTAACACGCGTGAATCTTTTTTCTGATCTTTTAAACGTTTAATGGCCAGTCCAATGGCATCGCCTATGGAAGTAGCGTCGCCCGCCATGCCGAGAAAGGACTCATCAAGCAGGGTATTAACCGTTTTGATGTCAAAGGTGAGCGGGGTTTGTAGATAGGCCTGCTCACCGAACAGTATCAGGCCAACACGATCACCGCTGCGGCGGCTGATAAATTCACTGGCCACTTTTTTTACAGCGGTAAGACGGTCAACTATTTTGCCATCAATTTCAAAGTCGGGGACTTGCATACTGCCGGATAAATCTATAGCCAGCATCAAGTCACGGCCACTGATAGGAATACTAACCTGCTCGCCGAGCCATTGCGGGCGTGTTGCAGCCAGCACCAAACAGCTCCAGGCGAGTGTTGCCAGTAGCAGAATAAATATATTTTTGGATCGACCTGACTGAATGCGTGTGCCAGATTTGAAATCCTCAATGACGGGTACCCGTAAGGCGGCATCCTGACGCTTGCTGGCAGGAAATAAAAAATAAATAAGCAGGGGCAGAGGTAAAAAATAAAATGCCCAGGGCCATTCAAGCTGCATCATGAGCGTTTTCTCCGTGGCAGCAATTCAACCCATTGCCGACTGGCAGCTATAAATTGTTCCACTGCACCTTGCGGCCGCAATTGATAGGGGGCCTGTAACAGAAAATTTGAAAGTTCAGGGGTGAATACTGTTTGGCCACACAAGTTGTTGAGATGTTTTAGCCAGGCATCACCCGTAATGGCTGCTTCTTTATTACGTGTGCCGTAACTGATGGCCACACGGCGTAACAAAATGGATATATCGCTGCATAATGTGTGAGCGTTGTTGTGGTGCACAAAGTCAGTTTCGATTTGTGCTAATTCAATCAATGCCATTTTTTTGATAGAGGGGTGGCGCCATCTATTAATCAGATATACCGCCAGTATTATTAGAATAATTATTACTATAAGCAGTATGTACCAGCCGGGTGCGAGTGGCCACCAGGAAACGGGATCGGGTAAATGAATATCGCGTAATTCGCCTTGCATGGTTTTGTGTTTAACGTTTAGTCGGGCCGAGTGCTGCGTGTAATGTCTTTATAATGTCGTCGGCAGTCGAAATTTCAACAAATCGCATAGCCAGTTTTCTACCCAGCTTTCTAACAGACTCGCGGTGTGACTCGAATCTTTGGGTGTATTGTTCGCGAGTTTTGCTGTCGCGGGTATTGAGTGATAGTTCCATGCTGCCGTTGCTGAAGCGAAACCAGCCAGCTTTTGGCAACTGCGATTCAATCGGATCAGACACAAACAACAGCGCCAGTTCATTGTGTTTCGCGAGTTGCGCAAAAGCCGCATGATGTTGCGCGTTCATGTGCCTGAAATCGCTGATCATAAAAATCAGGCTGCCGGGTTTGGCCACGCTGCGCAGTCTGTTGAGTGCATGTGTAAAGTAGCTGTCCGCACTGGCTTGTTTGTTTTGGTTGTCGTTTTGCTGCCAGGCAGAATGTTGTGCCAGCTTTTGAATAAAATGCAGGGTTGCAGCCTGGCCGCGTTGCGGGCGCATTTCTACGTGATCGTGTTCCGAAAAAATCAAACCGCCCAAACGGTCACCTTGTTGCGCACTGTTCCAGGCGAGTAAGGCCGCCACTTTTGCGGCGACCACTGACTTATAACAATTTTGTGTACCAAAAAACATCGGCTGGCGATAATCCACCCATAACAATACCGGACGTTCACGCTCTTCACGATATAACTTTGTATGCGGTTTGCCGCTGCGCGCGGTTAAGCGCCAGTCAATCGCGCGTACATCATCACCGGCTTGGTACAATCGGGCCTCGTCAAACTCCATGCCGCGGCCTTTGAATGTGGATAAATAATTACCCGCAACCTGTGCCTGTATGCGGCGCCAAGCGAAGGGTAATTTATGGGCATCACGATGCAGTGCAATCAGGCTCGCCGCGCTGATATTGATAATGCCATCTTCTGTGGGTGTCTGTGACATGGGCTAAAAAGAAAACGCAAATGAACGCAAATGAACGCAAATACAATTTTTTTGAAGCATCAGACGGGCGCCGTCAAGAAATTTTATGCTTGTATGAAAATAAAGACCTGAATCGTCATAGATACAGTATTCTGAATTAATAATCCCGTAACTATAATAATTTTCATATTTGCGTTTATTTGCGTTCATTTGCGTTCTCTTTTATGTTTTCTTTTTCTTTAAACCCTAGGGCACCGCAACACGCGAAATAAGCTGATTAATAAAATGATCCTTGGTGATACCCTCGGCTTCGGCTTCAAAGCTGAGAATAATGCGATGGCGTAATACATCGGGTGCCATGCCCTGAATATCTTCGGGGGTTACAAAATCGCGGCCCGCCAGCCAGGCTTGTACCCGTGCGCAGCGATCCAGTGCAATGCTGGCACGTGGACTGGCACCAAATTGCAACCAGCCGCCTATGTCATCACCGTATGCCTTGGGTTTGCGGGTGGCCTGTACCAGTTGTAATAAATATTCTTCAAGATTGTCTGCCATGTGAATATTCAGGCATTGTTTGCGTGCGTTGAACAAATCCTGCTGTGTCATGCGTACCGGGGGATGGGCCGGTTCACGTAAATTTTGTTTGGCTTCGTTACGTGCCAAACGCAAAATATTTTTTTCGGCATTGGCATCCGGGTAATCGACAAATACATGTAACAGGAATCGATCCAGCTGTGCTTCCGGCAGCGTGTATGTGCCCTCTTGCTCAATCGGATTTTGTGTTGCCATCACCAAAAACAGTTCGGGTAGCGGGTAGGTTTCGGCGCCCACCGTAATCTGGCGTTCCGCCATGGCCTCCAACAGAGCGGATTGTACCTTGGCGGGTGCGCGGTTAATTTCATCGGCCAGTATCAGGTTATGAAACAGAGGGCCGCGCTGAAATGTAAAGCTGCCATCTTGTGGCCGGAATATTTCGGTGCCGGTTAAATCAGCAGGTAGTAAATCCGGTGTGAACTGAATACGGTGGAAATCACCTTCTACACCCTCGCCCAATACTTTAATGGCGCGGGTTTTGGCGAGGCCGGGTACGCCCTCTACCAGCAAGTGGCCGTCGGCGAGCAGGGCAATAAGCAAGCGATTGACCAGTTTTTCCTGGCCGATAATTTGCTGGCTGATATATTGTTTAAGTTGCCCAAAAGCGTGTTGTGGCGATTGTTGAGAAGATGGTTGTGCTGACATATTTTATAGTGTCCGTTTTTTGTGCAATATTTTAATGACTCTGGTCGGTGTCGCCAAGGATGTTATGATCGGTACTGTGACCGGGCTATATTTAAAAAGTTTTCCGGATTTTTCCATCCAATTTATTTAATTACACAGGGCTGCCCTGATGTCCATAACGATTATACAAGCTGACTTGAGCAAGACACACCATGGCGACGCGGTACTCGTGTTGCTCAATAGTTATGCCCGTGAACCAGCCGGTGGCGGCCAGGGCCTGTCGGACTATA
>JANOOU010000242.1:0-1697 GCA_031421475.1 Gammaproteobacteria bacterium
GCAGACATTAGCGGAATGGATTATTGCAAAAAGAAAAATTCTGTTACCGGTTGTATTACTGATCTGTTTAATTTTTATCAGCATGATCCCATTAAATAAACTGAATGACGTGTTCGTTAATTATTTTGATGAAAGTGTCGAATTTCGCGTGGATACCGATTACGCCACCGCGCATTTAACCGGTACCTATAACATTGATTACTCACTCGATAGCGGCGCAGCAGAAAATGTCAGCGATCCGGCATTCCTGCAACAGGTTGAGTCATTCGCCATCTGGTATCGCCAGCAACCCGAAGTCATTCATGTCAATGTCATAACCGATACCTTCAAGCGTTTGAACAAGAACATGCACGGAGACGATGCCGCCTGGTATAAATTACCGGAAAACAACAAACTGGCCGCACAATATTTGTTGTTGTATGAAATGTCATTGCCCTATGGGCTCGACCTCAACAACCAGATTGATGTGGCCAAACGTCATACCCGCATGAGCGTTATTCTTAAAACCATTTCTTCAACAGAAATTCTGGCGCTGGAACAACGCGCACAAGACTGGATGCTGAAAAATGCACCGGGAATGCAGACAGAAGGCACCAGCCCTGCCGTCATGTTTTCGCATATTGGCATGCGCAATATTGTTTCCATGCTCAGTGGTACGGCGATTGCACTGGTCACCATTACCTTGGTATTGATTATTTCACTGCGATCCATCAAATATGGCTTGATCACTCTTATTCCCAACATGTTACCTGCTCTCGTTGCTTTTGGTATCTGGGGACTGGTGGATGGCGAGGTCGGTCTCGCGTTATCCATCGTCACCGCCATGACGCTGGGCATAGTGGATGATGACACGGTACATTTCATCAGTAATTATTTGCGTGCACGCCAGGAAAAAAACATGAGCAGCATAGACTCCGTGCGTTACGCATTCCGCCATGTCGGTGTCGCCATCTGGGTTACATCGGCCGTACTCATTGTCGGATTTCTGATTTTGTCGCTATCGGCATTTGAATTGAATGCCAGCATGGGTGTAATGACCGGCATGATCATCGCCATTGCCATGATACTGGAGTTTTTCCTGCTATCACCGTTACTGATGTTATTTGATCAAGACAAATCGGCCAACTCAAAGGAAGCACACGCATGAAAATTTCATACAAATTATTAATATTAACGTTTGTATTCAGTTTTACGCACACCTTGCTAGCGCAAGCAAACGATCAAAAGCTGGCCGAACAAAAAGGATTGGAAATCGCAACCGAGGCCGACAAACGCGACAGCGGATTTATGGATTCCAGCGCCACCCTCACCATGCAGTTACGCAATAAACAGGGTGACACCAGTTCACGCCTGTTGCGCGTAAAAACGCTGGAAGTAAAAGGCGATGGTGACAAGGGCCTGTCTATATTCGATGAACCTGCGGATGTAAAAGGCACTGCATTTCTAACTTTCTCTCACGCCAAAGTGGCCGATGAACAATGGCTATATCTGCCTGAGTTAAAGCGTGTTAAACGCATTGCATCAAAAAACAAATCCGGCCCCTTCATGGGCAGTGAATTTGCTTACGAAGACATTGCTTCACAGGAACTCGACAAATACACCTACAAATATATCAACGATGAAAAAATGAATGGCGTTGACTGCTTTGTTATAGAACGTGTGCCGGTTTATGAAGACTCCGGCTATGTACGCCAGCT
>JANOOU010000243.1:0-3292 GCA_031421475.1 Gammaproteobacteria bacterium
CTGTCGGGTTGCAACAGCAAAACATCTTCCTTGCCAGCAAAGGCTTTTTTGTAGGCATCCATGCTGCGATAGAAACGATAAAAGTCCCGGTTTTTGCCGTAAGCACGCGAGTACAACTCCGATGATTTGGCATCACCTTCACCGCGCACCACTTCGGAATCACGATAGGCTTCGGCCTGCGTCACCTTGCTTTGGCGATCGGCATCGGCACGAATACGCTCCGCTGATTCCGCACCCTTGGAACGGAAATCACGCGCTACCCGTTCACGCTCGGTGCGCATGCGGTTATAGACCGAAGCACTCACACCGGGTGGATATTCAATACGCTTAACCCGTACATCCACTACCTCAATACCCAAAGTCTCGGCTTTTTTCTTCGCTTGCTCGGTAGTAATACCCATGATTTCAGAGCGATCACCCGCCACCACTTCCTGGATGGTGCGTTTACCAAATTCGTCGCGTAATCCATTGTTGATGGTCTGGTACAACAACTTACCCGCATTCGCCTCATTACCGCCTGTGGACTTGTAATACGCCACCACATCCTTGATCCGCCATTTCACATAGGAATCAACCAATAAATCCTTGCTTTCGCCGGTGAAGAAACTTTCTGTTGCAGCATCAATGCTAAGAATGCGTTTATCGAATTTGATGACCTTCTCAAAAAAACTCGCCTTCCAGTGAATACCGGGGGCGTAGTCTGCACGAACAATTTCTTTAAACTGAAGTTTGATCGCCAGTTCGCGCTCGTCAACATAAAATACTGAACTCCACAGTACCAACAGCATTACTACAACGACCACAGGCCATAGTTTTTTCATTAGCGCAGCTCCCGTGTTCTGTTATCGCGACTACGTGCATCATCTCTGCTCATCGGTGCCGGAGTCAGCCCAGATGTGTCTGAATCATCCCCTGCAGCACTGTCTGTGTTGTTAACACTGTTCATGATTTTATCCAACGGCAAATACATAATGTTATTGCCTTTTACATCAACCATCACTTTGGTTGTGTTACTTAACACCGTTTCCACGGTATCCAGATAGATACGATCACGTGTCACATCGGGCGCTTTGTTGTATTCAGTCAGTAGTTTATTGAAACGTTGCGCTTCACCATCAGCGCGCGCCGTCACGGACTGTTTGTAACCATCGGCTTCTTCACGCAAACGCGCAGCATGGCCACGCGCTTTCGGCAGAATCTCGTTGCGATAGGCTTCAGCTTCGTTGATCAACCGCACCTGATCTTCACGCGCCTGGGTCACATCCTGAAACGCATCGCGTACTTCTGCCGGTGGATTGGCTTCCTGCAAATTCACTTCCTCTACCAAAATACCCATGACATAGGAATCCGCAATTTCCTGAGTAATGAGCTTGATGCGCGCAGCGATTTCGCTACGGCCTTCCGTCATGACAAAATCCATCTTGCTACGACCAATTACCTGACGCAGCGCACTTTCAGTAACCTGGGAGATACTGGATTTAGGATCACGAACATTAAACAGATATTTTTCAGCTTCGGTTATCGTGTACTGCACCGAAATCTCAATATCAACAATATTCTCATCCTGCGTCAGCATGGTGGCTTTCACCGGAAACTGGTGACGTTCGGCGATATTAACTTTTTCCACCGTTTCGATCGGGAATGGGATATGCCATTGCCAACCTTTTTGTGTCGTTTCCACATGGTTGCCAAAACGCAGCACGACGCCGCGCTCTGCATCTTCCAGTGAATAAAAGCCGGTTACCATCCACAGTACAATAATAATGAACGCAATCAGTCCGATACCGATACCAGCACCGGCGCCAAAAGACGGGGTTTGATTGCGCGGTGAAGAAGGCTTGCCGCCAAACAGGCCAGCAAATTTGTCGCGTAGTTTGCGAAATACCTCATCGAGGTCAGGTGGTCCCTGATCATTGCCACGGTTACCCCATGGGTTCTGATTCTTGTTACCACCCGGTTCATTCCAGGCCATGTCTTAACTCCGAAGTTGGTTGTTGCCCGCTCCCGGTTGATAACAACGGGGAACCTGTGTCGCTGTGCGACGCACCTTGGCAAAAAGGAGGGTGAATTGTAGGGTGCCTATAACGAGGCCGCAAGCTTCATATCACGATAAGCTCTGCGACAATGCCTGATCGACCAGTAATTGCGCAACATTAATGTGCTCGTGACTCACCAGTTGCAGCCAGTCGCGGCGCGGTAAATTGATGGCCAGCCAGACGTTTCCGGAATCGTCATTGCGTTCGCTACGCACGGCACCTAATCCGTACAGCAGCGCGCGCATACGGGACTGTTCCGGCTTCAGACCCACTTCGCCCTGCACCTGATCCTGCGAAAAATACTCCGCCAGTACGTTCGCTATCAAATCCATGCCCACACCGTTTTGCGCCGACACCCAGACGCGCACTACGCGCCCAGATTCATCGCGCTCGATTGAAGGCGATATGTCCATGCAATCAATCTTATTCATGATATCAATACGCGGTACCTCGTCAGCGCCGATTTCCTTGAGCACGGTTTCGACGGCATGAATATTATCTTGCCGCATGTCGTCGGCGGCATCAATCACATGCAATAACAAATGCGCTTCTTCGGTTTCCTGCAAGGTTGAACGAAACGCTTCCACCAGATCGTGCGGCAAATGCCGAATAAAACCGACTGTATCGACCAGAATCAGCGACTGGCCATTAGTCAGCTGCAATTTTCGCAAGGTGGGATCGAGGGTGGCGAATAACTTATCTTCGGCATAGACATTGGACGAGGTTAAGGCGTTGAACAAAGTGGATTTGCCGGCATTGGTATAACCCACCAGCGACACGGTAGCCACGTCGGCCTTGCGCCGCGCCTGACGATTTTGTTCACGCTGCTGCCGAACTTTTTTCAAACGCTTGTTAATTTGCTTCATGCGATCCATCAGCAGGCGGCGATCCATTTCAAGCTGGGTTTCACCTGGGCCCATCATGCCGATACCGCCACGCTGACGTTCCAGATGCGTCCAGCCGCGAATCAAACGCGTGGACATGTGTTTAAGTTGCGCCAACTCCACTTGCAACTTGCCTTCATGGGAACGCGCGCGCTGCGCAAAAATATCCAGAATCAAACCGGTGCGATCCAGCACCCGGCATGCAAATACTTCTTCCAGATTACGTTCTTGCGACGGTGACAGGCTGTGATTAAACAAGACCAGTTCGGCTTTTTCGGATTTTACCAGTGCCGCAATTTCATCGACCTTGCCGCTGCCAATGAAAAATTTCGAATCCGGTGATGAACGTCGCGATGTGACCACAGCAATAAT
>JANOOU010000244.1:0-7306 GCA_031421475.1 Gammaproteobacteria bacterium
GTTGTAGCGATGGCCTTCGCATCCAGATCATCGGCCTGACTATTGCGAAAATAGTTGATCTCGAATTTGTAAAAAATACAGTGCCGATGCCGGATCACGGCGATATCACCGTTCTTGTAAAGAATGCGCAAGGTCGGGATATGCTCAAGGCGAAATTCCTTATCATGCCCGGTGCTCCACTGATAGGCGGCCACGGCGGCAGCATTCGGTGGGGGAAGCTGTTTCACCATGCCCACGGGGAAAGCGCATTCGGTTTCATCTGCAAGCGCCGCCAACGGCAGCCCTAAAACCAGGATCACTATCAGTAATTTATTCATGTTCACTCCTCATTTTGTCTGTCATTATTTACCCCAATAAACAGAGTCCTTTAAATCCCGAACAACACTGACAATATTCAGGAGTAAAAAAACAGTTTTTTATGAGCCTACCAAGTGCCGGAATAACGCAAACATTCTTATGCAAACGAGCAGGAATTCGCGAATGGTACTCGTCTCAGTGCTGGGTGGAATTATTGTTATGCTTCAAACGCAAAACAGTTAAGAAATACCCGATAAAGTTCCCGGCAATGGCGCCTGCATGGCGCTATTGATACTCAGGTAAAATGTAATCACACTTGAGAACACACGATGAAATTCCAGAACCGTGTAATCAACACCATATTTAACTTTTGCATCAGGATAATGAGCATCACTTTCAGGTAATGAGTTGTGGACGTTGCTATGCATGTCGAAATTACGCGGCTCAAGCGAGGTGGTGATGATATCGTCCAGTTTGTCGAAATTGCGCGGGTTGAGTGACGCTATAATAATCGCCTCCAGCGACGTCGAGAATGTAACGGGCTGTGGCGCAGAATAATACTGGGAATACAGGCTCGCGATGATTTTAGCAATGGCTGCTGCATCCAGATTTTCGGAACGGGTTTGCCGCACATAATTAATTTCGAATCTATAGCCGTTACAGTATTGATGTTGTATCACGACGTGATTCCCGTTCTTGTAGAGAATACGCAAGGTCTGGATCCTGTCACCGCTTTTTTTGTCCTGCCCGGCGTCCCACTGAAATTTCGCAACAGAGGCTATATCCGCTGGCGGATTCTGCTTAACCATGCCCACAGGAAAAATACAATTGGATTTTTCTGCAACAGCAGATAATGAAAAAGTTAAGGCCAGAAAAGCCATCAAAATTTTATACATGTTCACTCCAATATTTTGCCGATATTTTGTAAGGCTCATGGGCCTGATTAAGCCGCCATTTAACGCCAGCGCAGCATACGCAATTGCGTCAGTACGCTATACCTATAATCATATCAAAAATACTCTATCCCTAAAATCATATCAAAGGCGATCACACTGGAATAAATGCTATTGGATTGACCCAGTGTTTGGTAATAAAGCGAAAACTCGTTATATATCTCGGGGACAATTACATGCACCTCGCCTGCCAATTCATCGCTGAAATCTTTCTCTGTTTTAAAATGACGTGGCTTAAGTGCCGTGAAAAGAGCTTGCTGCAACGGCTTGGCAAACGTCACCGGTACAGCGTTATACGGTGTAAAATGGCCCGCAACAATCTTGGCAATACTGGCCGCATCCAAGTCAGCAAGTTGCTTGCTGCGAAAATAAATAACATCAAAACTATAGGTTTTACAGTACTCGTGTTGTATCACCGCATAATCACCGTTCTTGTAAAATATATGCAGCTCGCGCTGATAGCTACCGCTTGCTGTGAAAGGCCTGGTATTCCACTGATAAGCGGCCACGGCGGCAGCATTCGGTGGCGGAACCTGTTTCACCATGTCCACGGGGAAAGTACATTCGGTTTCGTCTGCAAGCGCTGCCAACGGCAGCCCTAAAACCAGGATAGCGATAAATAGCTTATTCATGTTTGTTTCTCTGTTTTGCCAGGTGGCATACGTTAAACCCGTACCGCAGCACCCTATCCATCCCGCCCGTAGTAACGTTCCCACGCTGCACGCAGCGCGGGAACCTGGGCACTGTATCAGCCGCCATCACCCCCCACGCTCGTTTCAAATCGGGTCGTGCTGGAAAAAATACCGCTAAGGCGCTCGCTGTAATCATCTCTATGATATTTGTAAACGATTGAATAGCCTACTTTATGTTTTGGGTAAGAGGCATTGCCCTCCGGTAATTCAGCCTCGAAACTTTTTTTCTTGTCAAACTTCTGCTCCTTGAAAGTGCTGGCGATACTCTCCACCAGTGGCTTTGCAAAGGTGACTTTCTGTGGGGCAGAGAAATACTGTGCATACAAGCCCGCCATCAGCGTGGCGATGGCCTTCGCATCCAGATCATCGGCCAGTCTATTGCGAAAATAGTTGATCTCTAAGCCGTAAGCAAAACAGTAGGTATGCTGAATGACGGCGATATCACCGTTCTTGTAGAGAATGCGCAAGGTCTGGATTTGGTCATTGCGATATTCCTTATCATGCCCGGTATCCCACTGATAGGCTGCCACGGCGGCAGCATTCGGTGGGGGAAGCTGTTTCACCATGTCCGCAGGAAAATCGCATTTTTCGTCTGCAACTGCCGACAACGGCAGCCCTAAAACCAGGATAGCGATAAATAGTTTATTCATGTTCACTCCTCACTTGGTAAAGTTATTTTTTATGTTGGATTAGCAATAGACAACGGTTTTCAGGATTGTATTTGCCTCGTATTTCTGCAGGTCTTTGCCGTTCACTATAATCTCGACGTGAATACAGCCGTTCTTCGGCTCGGGCAAGACAAAGTGTATATAACCTTCTGCCATCAGCTTCTCCAGTGCGCTTACAAATTTATCGTTATCCGCTTGCAAGGCCGGGATGCGGAGGTCAATGACATTTTTTATAGCATAGGCCTCTTTCGTAACACAATGATCCGACACACGCCTCGGTTTAGGTTCCTTCCCCAACTCTACAATCTTCTCCACCATCAGTTTAACAACCTCGGCTTCAGGCTTTAAGCTGTTTTCCTCAAAAACCTTCAGGACTGCTCTGGCTGGTGACCCCGGATTCTTGTAGACATGGTCTTTTTGATACGCCAGGCCCCCTTTCTTCTTACAATTTGTGTACATCGCACCCGCTTGAATTTCAGGTGTTCTTATCGTGCTGGTAATCACCGCACTCTTCAAACCGGCCTCTTTGAGGGCCACTTTGATCACGCGCAGGGTGTACTCGTTGACGATTTGTCTTTCTTTTGAAATGTCACTGGCATAACTCACTGTCTGCCCCTTAAGCCCCGCTGCCTCTGCTATTGTTTTGGCGCTAACCACCGGTGCACCCGCCACCATGCGCCCTTCGCGCACCTGCTTCTGAATGGCGGCTTCCTGTACGGGGTTGAGGTTCATGGTTAAAAAACGGAAGGTCTTGCCATTAGGGTCAACGCGGCCGTCAGGGTTTGCGATACCTGCCGCCTCGCGTTGAAAGCGTTTGATGATGCTTTTTGTGACCTCACCGGCATGGCCATCCACGTTCAAGAGAGCAAAGGCTGGCTTCAAGTGGGTATGACTGTTTAATAGCACCTGAATCAGCTTGACATCTGCGATCTGATTGACTGCGTTAACACCGACTGATTGTAAAATTGATAAACTCATACATTTTTCTCCTTGTTGTTGACATAAAAAACACACCGTTATTTGTACCTAAAAAACATTCTATCTTTACTGCGGCTAAAGAAATTCTGAACAAGAAATTTTTGCATTAACCCGTATTTATTGTGTTGCGCACCACTAGCCACCACTATAAATACGTAAAAACCGTTCCATGCGTTCAAACACCTGTTCCATTTCATCTCTGCGTGGCAGAAAGACAACACGAAAATGATCCGGTTTCGGCCAGTTGAAAGCGGTGCCCTGCACCACCAGAACTTTTTCCTTGCGCAATAATTCCAGTACAAAATTTTCATCGTCTTCGATAGGGTACATTGCGGGATCGAGGCGGGGAAATAAATACAGTGCGCCACTGGGTTTTACACACGACACACCGGGCAGTTGATTGAGCATGTGCCAGGCAAATTCACGTTGTTCATATAAACGCCCGCCGGGGCGCACCAGATCCTGAATGCTTTGATAACCACCTAATGCTGTTTGAATAGCGTGTTGACCGGGTACGTTGGAACATAAACGCATCGACGCCAGTAACACCAGGCCTTCGATATAATCGGTGGCCTGGTGTTTGGCGCCGCTGATAATCATCCAGCCTGCGCGAAATCCGGCTACGCGATAGGCTTTGGACAAGCCATTAAAAGTGATGAATAAAATATCTTTGGCGAGGGACGCCATGGAATCGTGTTCGGCGCCATCGTAAATAATTTTGTCGTAAATTTCGTCGGAATAAATAATGAGTTTGTGTTGTCGCGCCAGGGCAACAATTTTCAGTAAAGTCTCTTTACTGTACAGGGCACCGGTGGGGTTATTGGGATTAATGACAACAATGCCGCGTGTATTCGCGGTGATTTTACTGGCCATGTCTTGGATATCGGGCTGCCAGCCATTGGCTTCGTCACATAAATAATGTACTGGCTTGCCACCTGCCAGTGAAACCGCAGCGGTCCACAATGGATAATCCGGAGCGGGAATCAGCATTTCGTCACCATTGTTGAGCAGGGCCTGCATCGCCATGACAATCAATTCGCTGACACCGTTGCCGAGAAAAATGTCGTCGATTTCAACATCGGCAATTTTTTTCTGCTGGCAATATTGCATGACCGCTTTGCGTGCGTAATACACACCTTTGGAATCGCTGTAACCCTGGCAGTCGGCCAGGTTGTGAATCACATCCTGAATAATTTCATCGGGCGCCAGCAAACCGAAAGGTGCCGGATTACCAATATTCAGCTTGATAATACGCTGGCCCTCGTCTTCCATGCGACGCGCCTCCTGCATCACCGGCCCGCGAATGTCGTAACACACCTGATCCAGCTTGATTGATTTTTTGATTACATTCATAAATATTCCATAATACCCGTTCGATTAATACGCTTAGTTTATGTTATGTGATTCGGCTTGCACATAGACCTCTAATGGAGCCTGGCATTATTTTTCGGGGTAAAGATACATAACATAGTGATTGGCACAGCACACTGGCAGGCGAGCCGGATTTTTGCATGCTTGATAGAATCGGTAGAGTCGTGTCAGGAACGAAGACCGCCGCCTCCAGGGATGGAGGCGAATGGCGCAGGCATGGCCCGCTACTACAGGGTGGCGATCACGTTGATGAACACACCCTGGCTGTCGAAATCCAAATCGGTTAGGTCATCGGAGAAATCGGTGAAGTTATAACCCACACCGAATTTGAAATTTTTTCCAACATGACGATATAAACCGAGCAAGGCGCCGCTGCGTCTGTCCTGCGCATCGGGCAGGTCGAGTAATCGCGCTTCGATTAATGCATCCCAGCGATGCATGAAGTGCCAGTCGGCACGCAGCACATATAAACTGGCACGGCTGTCAAAAAATTCTGGATTCACACGATCCTGACTCACCTGCCCCAAACGATAAGCGTATTTACCGCCCAGGCTCCAGCGTTGTGTTAAATCGTACAAAGCATCAATCGAAAACACATGGCTCTTCTGTATGAATTCCACAGCCGTATTAGTAACGGTTCGCTGATCGGTAGAAGGCATATTATAAAAATAAGTATATTTCGCCAGCGTGTTCCAGCGATCATTCAACACCGGCCGGTAGCCATAACCCATCACTGCTTCGGTAAAGTTGCCATCATAAAATTCACCCAGTGATGAGCGGCTTTCAGACCAGTTTAATTTGCCGATAAAACGCCAGTCGGGATCGATCTGGTATTTAACGCTGTTTTTCCACAACCAGGTTTCGCGGTTACTGACCAGTGCTGTAGTGGGATTTTCACTGTCATCGGTGCGCCATTCCACAGCACTGGCAATTTTGGTTTTTTCAAAGCCATAACCCATTAACAAACCAATGGCCGTGCGTTTTGTTTGGGCACTGGTTTGCTGATCTTCGAGTGTACCCATTTCAATACTGCCACCGTAATTCCAACGATCATCTGGCGCAATATCAACACCGGCCGCATGTGTCAAGCCGGTGGGAATATCGCCGTGCGCATAACGCTCTTCCATGTAGACACTGGTGGTGTCGGTGTAACGCGAGCGCGCACCGGTTGTCATATTGCCACGGCGTGATGCGACGCCGTTATCGGCGCGTTCATTTTCCAGTGCATAGGTCATGTAAATATTGGTGCGATCGGTGTACAAATAATCGGTGCCGATTTTGGCGCCGGTACCGGTATTACCGCCCGACACTTCGCCTTCCAGTTTTAAACGCTCGGTAGCCTGAATGGCACCGCCAGTACCGGCACGATTATTATCTTCGCGATTGCCGGTGGTATTGGTGGTGGCTTGTGCAAATCCGTAAGCACTCCAGTCTTCATGCGAATCGTATGCGGCCTTGAGCGTGGCATCGGTGCGATCGCCCTGCTTTTGTGTAGCGGGCACCACCAGTGAATGATCTTCGCGCGTATCTGTGCGCACACCTGAACTTAAACGCCAGTTTTCATTCAGTTTATAGGCAGCATCCACTTCCATTGAAGCTGTTTCCAGTGCTGCTTTTTGATCTTTTTTATCTGCTTTTACGCGTATATCAATCCGTTCTGTAACCGGCATGTTCAGCGTGCCACCCAGTTGTTCGATATCGGTTGCTGTAGCCTGGCCGGGTGCCGAAAATCCGGCATCGCGATTTTGTACATAGAATGTGGAATTACCGCGCACACCATCAAAGAATTCATCCAGCCGCATACTGCTATCCAAGCGATAGGCACCCGCCGTGATATCAGCCGTGGTGCCGGCATCCAGTGCATTAAAATTAAATCCGCCATCACTGGAGTTAAGAGTCAGCACACCCTGGCCGGTTGATTCAGCTGCTTCCAGTTTTAACCAGGTACCCGCTGATTTACGCAAGGTGATATCAACACCATTCAGGGAATTTTTATTTCCAGTTTCTTCCTGTTTGGATGTCGTCAAACCCAATTTAACCTGGTCGTTAAGCCAGTAATGCAAACGGCCGCCCGTGGCTACATCATTTAAATCATCAAAGCCCGGTGTGTATTCATAACGCACCACCAGGTACGCTGGATTACCGGCAAACGATCCGTTATTCACCAGCATGCTGCCGCTGGCCGTGGCGGATAATGGCTCGCTTAATAAAATGCGGCCCTGGATATAATCGATATCGTAATCCAGTGACGCCACCAGATTTTTCACACCTATGACCATGCCGGAATCGCTATCGCGAATTTCAATACGCACCCGATCCGATCCCGTCAAAATATCCTGATGCCGCA
>JANOOU010000245.1:0-4756 GCA_031421475.1 Gammaproteobacteria bacterium
GATGGTTTTCGGGTTGCCTATCCACTGCGGCATTTTTCCCGCCTTGAGGCGCTCAAACACAACGGAATGGGGAAAACTATTCACTGCACCGGGGCCGTAGAAATCGGCCGCACGCACAATCATTGCCCGCAGATTGCCACTATGCATTTCGTCCAGCAGCAGGGTTGCAATCTTTGCCCTGACTTCGCCCTTCTTGCTGATCGGGTTGAACGGCGTACTCTCTGTCATCAAGCCATCCACGTGCCCATAGGCATATACGTTGTCGAAGAACACCAGACGGGAACGATGCTGTATGCAGGCATCAATGACATTGCGCATCACTTGGGGCCATTGCTCTTGCCAAACAGACGTGTCGTACTTCAAGCCGGCTACCAGGAACACGGTTTCACTTCCTGAGACCGCGTTAGCGGTCGCTCGGGAGTACAATAGATCGGCCACAACCATCTCGTCGGTGGGATTTACCTTTCGAGGATTACGGCTTACCTGACGGATTGCCGGTGAAAATGAAACAAGTGCCCGGGACAGATCTTGAGCAATGGTGCCATTAGCGCCGAGTATTGTATTCATCGTTTTCTACACTCCTGATATTAAGTCTTGCGGATGCCCAACGTAAAGCTAAGCCGCAATCGAAGTCAGCGCGAAGCGCTGACGTAGCGAGTCGGCTTGAGCGCCTTGTTGGGCGCTTATTCATTTTGCGTCAGTTCTCTTGGGTTCAATTCGGTCTTCAAATCTTTTTAAGTGTTCGATTATTACCCGATCATGGCGATATTTATTGCGCAACTCCTTCAGGCTCCTATCAGTACCGGTACAGAGATTTTTGATGTTCTGGAAAATAAACTCTCGACGCTCCTTAACTTCCGGATCGTCTCCCTTGTCCCATGGTTCTCCACGGAAGTGGTCACACCCGTCGCGCTCGTCTACAAATGATTTAACGTCAGATGGCAAGTCGGGAATCTTTTGAGCGTTTTCACACAGCTCAGTTGCGCAGATTCCCTCGGCTGTGACACCACCGGCCAGAACACTGGAAAAGATTAGAACGCCTGTGATGAGTATTTTCATGTTCGACCAACGTAAAGTTGAAATGCGCCGCGCTTTTGCGACGTCCCTCTTGAATGCCATGTTAGGCCTGGAGGGTGTGAGTGCACTTAATGTGACACACCACAAAAACCCTAACGCCTAAACAACATTTTCAATGTTGCATATAGCTGCCGCGAATAACGATGAAGCAGACGGTGTGTACAAGCTTAAAAAGATACGGCGTAACAAGGGCTGCAAATGAATGAACAATAACGAAAGTCTGTTGCGTTTACAAATAAAAAACTAAAGTACTTAACGTTAAAAATATGTGGCGCCGCGCATTTTTGCGGCGTCCATGCATGCATAGCGTGCGAACATGATTGACGTGTTAGCCACCTTCGTAAGTTACATAGGGATTACCTTGTGTAGCTTCACTTTCAGCATAGAGCTTATTGCCTGTAGTTGTAACAATGAGCACCCCATTTCGAGATGTATCACACTATTTTTGTTAGGTTAACTTCTAATAAATATAAGGAATTTTGACAGGCACCTATATTGAAGACATATAAATAGAGATAGTATAAAAAATGGGACAAATGAAAAGATGCCGGACAGTAACACGCCTTGAACAGAATCCGGGAGAAATGTTTTATATATGGATTCCATATACGGAGCTAAAAAATGACTGTTTGTTATAGGAAATAAAAGTCTATCTATGGTGGTATAGCCTTTATCATCGCCTACATCAAATTGGAATAAAATACCAATTAAAAAGAATGCGTGTAAAAGATTAGTTGTTATGACGGGCTTGTTTATATTCAGGCCTAGAGTCTTAATTTGAATGTAATAGACAATAGAAATAACAGGAGCAATTATAAATCCGCCAACCAGCGGTTATTAAAAACCTGGTTATTAAAAATGCTGAAATTAGTATAATTTCTATTTTCATCTTTTGGGTGGCTAACGTTGAATTAACTGGCGCGCCGCTTTTGGCGCGTCCAAATGAGCGAAGCGAATGATGTTTAATGCCGTGTTATGTGGCATAAGTTTGCAAGCTTGTGCAGACAGTAATACGAAGGCCATGCTTTTTATTCCCTTTGAAGAATGAAATGTAACTGCAAATCGCACATGCAGTAACGAATGCCGCATACCAAACATATTATTTGCGCATTACAGCTTGCGCAAGAAATAAAAATTATTTCATTTGCTCGCTGGAGTTAATTGTTATATTAAAATTTATAATTGTAGACAAATTGCAAGCCACCGTAAGTGTTTGGCTTTATGCTTAATGATTCATTTGAATCATTGTCGCCAATGATATATTTTGTAGTTAATAAAACACCGGCAAATAAGTGCCAAGCAATCATGTTGTTTTTGAATATTTCGCTTTTCGTCTTTTCTTCTTCATCAATGCTTAAATTATAGAAAGCTATTGATTCAGCGCCAATAAGACCAACCCATACTTCTGTTTCGTTTTGACTACCCTCACCACCAGCAGCAAGCGGAAATAACAAAGCGCCAACCGCACCGTAGGCATGAGGGTTTTCTGAAGCAAGCCATGCATTAATGCCAAGCATGCCTTCAAGGAGGAAAAACACTGTTATAGGATGAATTTCATTGTTTTTGGGTTCGGCATCTATTGTTTCTTCTGCATGTGAGTAGAACGATATAAGAAAGATGAGGGCCATTAGGAATTTATTAAATATTTTGTTCATTTGTTGTTCTTTTAATATAACGTAAAGTTGAGGGGCGCGCCGCTTTTGGCGCGTCCAAATGAGCGAAGCGAATGATGTTTAATGACTTGTTATATGGCATGAGTTTACAGGCTTGAGCCGACACTGAAAAGAATGACATGCTTTTACTCGCTTTGAAGAATGTGATGTAACTACAAACAGTGTAGGCAATAACGAGTGCCACATGCTAATCATATTATTTGTGCTTAAAAACTTACGCAAGAAATAAAACTCATTTCATTTGCTCGCTGGAGAGAGACACATAACGTTGAAGTAACTGGCGCGCCGCTTTTTGCGCGTCCAAATGAGCGAAGCGAATGAAGTTGAATGGCGGGTTAGCGCATAACCGTCTGCAATGTAATGTGCTTTGAGAAACCATTTCACTCTCCTGTATTTGTGTGGCAGGGCCGCGCAGACAACACGCCAGCCAAATGCATTGAAACCGTGGTACTGATAGTAACCGGCATCAGCCGGTATGCCAATGTGTACGTTGCGATACTTCAAACAACCTGACTAACCATAACCGCCTTCAGGCGGCAAACAAAACAAACCATCAAAAATATTTCAGGCTTGTGCAATAAGTAATTCTACGACGCTAACGTTCGCCATAACCGGCAGTGTAAAGCGGCGCATGTTTTTCGCGCCGCTTTACACTGTCCGAGTTGATGGCGTTGTTAGGCGATTTGTTTTGTGCGCTCACGTTGCTAACACTCGCCTTCGATATGTTGCCATTGCCATTAACAGCATACACGCCGCAGCAACGACAGCAGGAAACAAAACTGTTGTAACCGAGTAATTCTCAAGCGCCACAATGACGATGAGATTGCGGGCGGCGAACAGAGCGAAGAACAGCAAAGACTCGGAATGCGGGAAACTATAGACCTTCCTGACCGTTGGCCCGAACCCAAGAACATCGACGGTCGTAAGAATGACAACAGCCCACAATGGGTCAGACGTGAGATACCAAAGCGGCAAAGAAGACAGTGCCGAGGCGAAAAACAACCAATCTGTTTTTGTGATTGTAATGTCAGCACGCTTTACGTAAGCCAAAAATGCAACAAACAGCGTGATGCTTCCCGAAACCCCGATGGGCCACGCACCCACACCACCTTTACCTTCGAGCTGTGCAAGAAAAACCACGAAAGTGGTTGCGCCCCAAATGACCCAGGAAAACACATGGGGCTTGGTTGTGCCGGTAACGATTGCGCGGATATAAGGAACGAATGCCGCAAAAGTGAGAGCAATGGCAATGGCGCTCAGGATTTCTTTGTAAGGCACGGTTCCCATGCTCTTTGTTCGCTTAACGCACAGGTAAGCGGCGCGACGATAGGCGCGTCCGCTTGACCGACGGGTTAGACGCTACTACTCCTAACTCCGCAAAACACCATACATGGATCTTATATATCATTCATGCACCAACAATTGGCTTTACCACGAACACGGCTTGCCTCACGACTCTGCCGCTAACTTCTCTGATACCTAAACCTCTCAACAGAAATACGTTACGTGAGGCAAACGGATCCTTACTATGAGATTGCAGGCTAGCAGATTCTGGCACCGCACTAAACCAACCACCCGCATCCCTTTCTTCGCTAGTTCTAACGTAGAAGTGAGCGGCCTGCGCGGCTTTTGGCGCAGGTCCGCTCGACTGCCGGGTTAGACGCTACTACTCCATACTCCGAACAACACCAGACCTGGATTTTATCTCTCATTCATGCACCAACAGTTGGGCTTGCCACGAACACGGCTTGCCTCACGCCACTCTCGCTAACTTTAATGATACCTACCAAAACCAAAAGAACCGCGTTACGTGAGGCAAACGGATTCTTACTTTAAGATTGCAGGCTAGCAGACTCTTGCACCGCACTAAACCAGCCACCCGCATCCCTTTCTTCGCTAGTTCTAACACAAAGTTGAGCCGACGCGTAGCGGTCGGCTGTCGAGTAGACCGATTCCTCCCAACACAGCCCGCCCACTACGAAGTCTTTTCAGGTACGCCTCGCCGC
>JANOOU010000246.1:0-4726 GCA_031421475.1 Gammaproteobacteria bacterium
GATTGAAAACGTGGGCGCTTGATGACTTTAAAAACACGAGTCCGCAAATGAACGCCAATGCACGCAACTAAAAAAACAAAAGTATTGGCTTTATTTGCGTTTATTAGCGTGCATTTGCGGACTCCTCTTTTTTCCAAATTATTTTGAACGTGTCTACGCACAAATAACCGAATACTCTTGCAGGAAACCACCATGTCATATAAAAACTGGACCATCGAACGCGACGCCAACAAAATCGTTTGGTTACATTTCGACAAGGCCGATGCCAGCACCAATGTACTTTCATCCGAGGTATTAATCGAACTCAATCAGGCGCTGGATGAAATCAACAACGACCCGCCCAAAGGCGTGGTGTTTGTCAGCGATAAAAAAAACGGCTTTATCGCCGGTGCCGACATCAGTGAATTCACCACCATAAAAGACAAAGCCGAAGCGCTGGCATTTTTGCGTCGCGGTCACGATGTGATGAATAAAATCGAAGATATGAAGTGCCCAACCGTTGCCATGATTAAAGGTTTTTGTCTGGGTGGTGGTTTGGAACTGGCGCTGGCGTGTCGTTATCGCATCATGTGTGATGACACCGGCACACAGCTTGCCTTGCCCGAAATCAAACTTGGCATTCATCCCGGATTTGGCGGCACGCTGCGCGCCATACAAAAAGTCGGCCCGCTCGCTGGCATGGACATGATGCTCACCGGCAGAATGGTTGCCGGCCGTGCCGCTAAAGGCATGGGATTGGTCGATGATTTAGTACCCGAACGCATGTTAAAGCGCGCTGCCATTTATTTTGTAGAAAAAAAACCGGCAGCCAAACCACAATCTTTAAAAAATAAAATTCTAAACAACCGTTTTATTCGCCCATTAATCGCCAACAAAATGCGCAAACAGGTTGCTGCCAAGGCACTACCGGAACATTACCCTGCACCCTACCAAATGATTGATCTGTGGCAAAATCACTTCGATAGTCCAGATCGCATGCTGGAACAAGAAATAGAATCGGTTGCCAGTCTGGTAACCAATTACACCGCACGCAATCTGGTGCGCGTATTTTTTCTGCAAGAAAAATTAAAAACCCTGGGCAAAAAAACCGACTTCGAACCGAAACACGTACACGTAATCGGTGGCGGCGTGATGGGTGGTGATATTGCCGCCTGGTGCGCACTGCGCGGCTTCAATGTCACCGTGCAAGATCAAAAACCGGAGATGCTGGCGCAAACCATGAAACGTTCGCTCGACATGTTCCAGAAAAAATTCAAAAAAGATAAACGTTCCATTCAAAAAGCCATGGATCGATTAATCGCCGATCACAAAGGTTTTGGCGTTAAACACGCCGACATCATTATTGAAGCCATTTTTGAAGATAAGGATGTGAAGCAAAAACTCTATCAAAGCATCGAACCGCAAATGAAACCCGATGCCATACTCGCCACCAATACCTCCAGTATTCCACTGGAACAACTCGCCACCTGTTTAAAAAACCCGGGCCGGTTAGTCGGCGTGCATTTCTTTAATCCGGTAGCGATGATGCCACTGGTAGAAATTGTACGCGGCGCCAATACCGATGAAGCCATTGTCAAAAAAGCGTTGGCTTTTGGCCGCCAAATCGACAAATTACCCTTACCGGTAAAAAGCACACCCGGCTTTCTGGTGAACCGTATACTCATGCCCTATTTACTGGAAGCCGTTGAAATGGTTGGCGAAGGCATAGCACCCGAAACCATCGACAAAGCCGCACTGCAATTCGGCATGCCGATGGGCCCGATTGAATTGGCCGACACAGTGGGTTTGGATGTGTGTCGCTCGGTCGCCAAAATTCTATCCGAAACCCTCAACGTTAAATTACCCAAAATCATGGACACCATGGTCGACGGTAAAAAACTCGGCAAAAAATCCGGTGAAGGTTTTTATAAATGGGTAAAAGGCAAACCCCAGAAAAATAGAAGCATGGAAAAAAACAGCGACCCTCGCAACAATCTACAGGAATTGCAAGACCGTTTGATTTTTCGCCTACTCAACGAAGCCGCTGCCTGTTTGCGTGAGAAAGTGGTGGATGATACAGATCTCGTCGATGCAGGCGTGATTTTCGGCACAGGCTTTGCACCGTTTCGGGGTGGCCCTTTACACCACATCCATGCCGAAGGCGCTGCAAAAATGGCAGCACGTTTGAATGATTTGAAGAATCGGTATGGCGACCGGTTTGTTGCCGATGCGGCTTGGCAGAATTTGTAGTGATGGTGAGAAAATAAGATGTTTGGCTTGCCACCGTACGGGGGCACCGCCTGGGTTTAAGAACCCTCGCCGACGGTGTTGAAACCGAAGCCCAAACCCGGTTCATGCGTGAACACCCTTGCGGCTAGGTGCAAGAGTTTTTGTTTAGGTGGTCCCCTGCCTGCGTGACCACTATTTCGCCCCGCGCTGACCTGTATCACACATTTTTTTCCTCCTGCCTGAAAACAGCGTCCGCAACCCCCGGTGACATTTGTTAATATGCGCACCATGTCAAATACCAAGCCCATCGTACAAAACATCGAAATCAGCGCCAATCACCACGATCAGCGTTTGGATAACTTTCTTATCGGGCACTTAAAAGGCTTGCCTAAAAGCCTGGTATACAAACTCCTGCGCAGTGGTCAGGTGCGCGTCAACAAGGGCCGTAAAAAACCCGACTACCGCATTCAAACCGGTGATCTGGTACGCATTCCCCCGGTGACTGTGCAAGAGCAAACCCATGATGATGTTGCACCGAAATTTTTACTCGACCAGGTGCAAAACGCTATTTTGTTTGAAGATGAACACCTGCTGGCCCTCAACAAACCGGTGGGGCTGGCGGTACACAGCGGCAGCAATATTCGTTTTGGCGCGGTAGAAATCCTGCGCCAGTTACGCCCCGATGCCGAGATGCTGGAACTGGTGCACCGACTCGATCGCGACACCAGCGGTGTTTTGATCTTCGCCAAAAATCGCCCGACCCTGATGCGTTTGCATGATTTGTTTCGCACCGAACACCAGCTACAAAAAATCTACAAGGCCATTTTGGTGGGCCGCTGGCAAGGTGGTGAGCGGCTCGTTGATGTGCCCTTACAAAAAAACACGATGCAAGGTGGTGAACGCATGGTGGTGGTAGCCGAAGACGGCAAGGATTCCCGCAGTTTGTTCATACCGCAGGCCTATTACCCGCACGCCACACTCGCCGAAATTCATTTGCACACCGGCCGCACGCATCAAATTCGGGTGCACGCCGCGCATCAGCAACACCCGGTGGCTGGCGACAGCAAGTACGGAGATGCCGCATTCAATCGCTATTTAAAAGAACACGGTTTGAAACGCATGTTTCTGCATGCCTGGCAACTGCGTTTCAAACTCGACAAGGCCTACAACATCACCGCACCGGTTGATGCGGATTGGGAAAAGGTATTCGATTTGCTGGAATCTGCATGAACAGAAAACCCGGCACAGCCTGGAAAGTTTTGATTTTTGACTGGGATGGTACCTTGATGGATTCTGAAGCGCGGATTGTGGATTGCCTGCGCGCCGCCTGTTTACATTATGGTTTGGCCGATCAACACGATGATGCTTACAAAAACGTCATCGGTCTGGGATTGCGCGAAGCCCTGTGTGGGCTGCATCCGCAGGTGTCGGATGAACAGATTCAAAAACTGGCAGAATACTATCGCAACGAATATTTATTCCACAACACCACGCCTTCAACGTTATTTGACGGTGTCATCAACATGCTGCAAACATTGGAACACGTCGGCTACCGGCTCGCCATAGCCACCGGCAAAGGTCGCGAAGGTCTGAATCAGGTGCTGCAACAAACCGGTTTGCAAGATCGCTTTCATATCACCCGTTGCGCCTCGGAAACCCGCTCCAAACCCCATCCGCAAATGCTCGAAGAAATACTCGATCAACTCGGCCTGCAGGCCCGTGATGCATTGATGATCGGCGACACCGAATACGACATGGAGATGGCGCGAAGTATAAACATGGATGCCCTAGCCGTGAGTTACGGCGTGCATGCAGCAGATCGGCTATTAAAGTATCAGCCTGTTGCCTGTGCTGATAACATTGCACAATTGCAAAATTTTTTGCTAAATCAGCAACCCACTAAAAAAGGTATGTATTCATGAGTGACAACTGGGAACGCGATGTACTAGAAAAACTGGCTACGGAAGGCCTGAAAGAACAACGCCGCGCACGCCGCTGGGGCATTTTCTTTAAACTGTTGGGGTTTGGTTATTTGTTTATAGGCCTGATGTTATTTTTACCTTTCATAGGCGACTCACGCCAGGCTGCCACCGGCAAACACGGCGATAAACACACCGCGCTGGTTGAACTCCAGGGTGTGATTTCATCCGAATCCGACGCCAGTGCTGACAACGTTGTCACCGGCCTGCGTGCCGCGTTTGAGGACAAAAAAACCGCCGGTGTCATTTTGCGCATCAACAGCCCCGGTGGCAGCCCGGTGCAATCCGGTTATATCTACAACGAGATTCTGCGTTTACGCAAAGAACATCCCAACGTGCCCCTGTACGCGGTGATTACTGACATCTGTGCATCGGGTGGTTACTACGTGGCCGCGGCTGCTGAAAAAATCTACGCGGATCAGGCCAGCATTGTCGGCTCAATCGGTGTGCGCATGGATAACTTTGGTTTTGTTGAGGCGATGAAAAAACTCGGTGTTGAACGACGCACCCTCACCGCCGGTGAAAACAAAGCATTGCTC
>JANOOU010000247.1:0-2876 GCA_031421475.1 Gammaproteobacteria bacterium
GGACCCGCGATTGAATAAACAACTTGGCCGCACCGGGGCTAACACCAGACGCCAGCCAATCAATAATTATGTCGTTGGTGGTTTCGCCGATTACACTGGGATTTTCGTAATGTGTAGTTAGCGCATGCCAATCGGCCACGAAGAAAAAACACTCGTATTCGTGTTGCAGGGTAATCCAGTTTTTCAACACGCCATGATAATGACCCAGGTGCAACAAGCCCGTTGGGCGCATGCCAGACAAAACACGTTGATGCTGAACCGGTACAGAACTTAAAACTGAACCGCGAAATTGGGTATTCATTCTTGTTATCAAACTCCGAACAAACTGCGTAACAACGATTCAAGGAAACTCATCACCGGCCACATCACCCGACCTAACACACCGGTAAAAATCAGCGCCAGTAAAATCCAGAAACCATAGGGCTCAATGCGGGCATATTTTAAGGCCAGCGCCGGTTTCAGCATACCCACCATAATGCGACCACCGTCCAATGGCGGTAATGGAAGCAGGTTTAATACCATCAATATCAGATTAATGGTGACGCCAGCCTGCGCCATCAAACTCAGTGGATAACCGATCCAGGTATTCGCCAAACCCTGTTTGGCCAGCGCCATCAAGCCCATCCAGCAGACTGCCATTATAAAGTTGGACATGGGCCCAGCCAACGCCACTATGGCCATATGCTCGCGTGGCTTGCGAAAGTTACGTGGATCCACCGGTACCGGTTTGGCCCAGCCAAACATAAAGCCACCGATCACCAGCAACACAATCGGCAATATCACCGTACCCACAAGATCAACATGCCGTAACGGGTTCAGGCTCAGGCGGCCCTGCAAGCGGGCGGTATGATCACCCAGATATTTCGCAACCCAACCGTGAGCGGCTTCATGCAAGGTAATCGCCAGCAACACCGGTAACGCCCAAATCGTAATAACGTAAATAATATTTTCTTCGTTCATGCCATCTCTAAACCGTGGCCTGTACCCTTGCCCTGACGAATCAGCTGCGGCGGCACTTCGACCATATTAATGATGGTGGTGGGCTCTAACCCGCAATGCCCGCCGTCAATAATCAGATCCACCTGCTTCTCCAGTTTTTCACGTATTTCATTGGCATCGGTTTCCGGCATGTCCTTACCTGGCAAGATCAAGGTGGAACTCAAAATCGGCTGGCCAAATTCTTCCAGCAGCGCTTGTACGATAGGGTTATCCATCACCCGAATACCAATCATGCGCCGCTTGGGATGCAACAAACGCCTCGGCACTTCGTTAGTGGCCTGCAATATAAATGTAAACGCACCGGGGGTGAGTGCGCGCAAGGTGCGGTATTGCGTGTTATCCACCTTGGCGTAGCTGGCAATCTCGGAGAGATCCTTGCACACCAGCGTAAAAAAATGCTTGTCGTCCAGCTGGCGAATCCGCTGAATGCGCTCCATGGCTTCCTTGTCACCTAGATGGCAGCCGATGGCATAACTGGAATCCGTGGGATACACCACCACGCCGCCCTGACGCAGGATTTCCACCGCCTGAGAGATCAGACGTTTCTGTGGATGGGTGGGATGAATTTCGAAGAGCTGGCTCATGGGTCGCGAAGTTTAAAGCCTAACGCTTAAAGTACAAAGCAAAGCTTTGCCTTTAAGCGTGGGGTGATGATAGGGGTATTCCCAAATGTACTTCCCTGAATTCCTGCACACTAAAAACACACAGCGTTACACCATCCAACCCCTGTCAATTCACATACACGACCAAAAATTAAGGAATATCGACCCTGTCGAATACAAAATTCCCCCTGATTACTAGCCACACTGCCGGCATCCCGGTACGCTGCGCACCCAAGGCCTAGCCGGCATACGATTGCCCTGACCTGAATGGCACCTAACTTAACAGCTTGTTGAAAAACGTAACGAGCGCAGCCAAGACCAGGCAAAAATGGCGAAAAAAACGGAGTGTACAAGGATCGGGGTGCACGCTGGACCCAAAAGACCAATGAGACCCACTCGGGGTACAAACCCCTGGGAGTATTGATAACCCGCATAAAATCATTCGTGATGACCGCATCACAGATGAGAGTGTGTATGACTCACCCGTGTGCAGCGATAGTTTTGCTAACAACACCGATTCTGATGCAAAGGTGTTTTTCAACAAACTACTAACGACAGGAAAACAATATGGTGATTAGATTTTTTATAATTTTGATAATAGTAACGACGTGTGTTTTCACATTATTTTATTTTTTTCAAAAATCCGAAAAAAAAATATTTTTTTCTTTGCTGGGTAAATTGCTGTTGTCCTTTGGAATTGCGGCCATCCTGCTTGCAATGATTATGTTGTTAAATAACCTTTCTGGAGTATAGAGATGAAAAATGTAGTAGTGGCATTGTTATGTGTTTTTATTATCAGCTGTGGACGTATTGAAACAGGACATGTAGGTGTGCGTACTGATTTTAATAAAACCGTCGATCCAATCGAGCTGAACCCTGGCTGGTACGGCGCAGTATTTACAAGTGTTAATGAGTTTTCAATTAAAGAAATCGAAATTCCACTTAATGATATGCAGCCCAAGGCAAAAGATAACCTATCTCTTGCTGACTTGGACGTGAGTGTTTTTTACAAAGTATCCCCCGATAAAGTATCTGAAATGGTAATAAAATATACAGGCATGTCTGAATACTCAGAATATGGCATGTGGCTGCCTTCGTTTGGGCTTGTTACCCGATTCTCAAGAGGTGCCATTTATGATGAAGTTGCAAAATATGATTCACTGACTGTGCATACAAAACGCACGGAACTTGAGCTGGGCATCCTGGCTGCCATACAATCCACATTGGAGAAAGACGACCCAAATACTTTTATCATCACCAAAGTTGTTGTTCGCC
>JANOOU010000248.1:0-2138 GCA_031421475.1 Gammaproteobacteria bacterium
GAGCTCAACTAATTTTTCATTTTTACGCTTATCGATCGGCGCAGCAATTGCTAAAGCCGTTGCTACACTTATCAACCCAAAAGCAAAAATAGATAAGATTATTTTTAAGAATATTTCCATTTTATATTTTGCGTATTTTGCGAAAAAAAACAAAAAAATATTAATTTTTTTATTTTCGTTAATTTGCGTTTTTTTAATTCTTTGTTCTGGCGATCTGCGTCACCAGTATCAATAATTCATCCCAGCCGCGATCCGATTTAAATCCGGGTTCCATGCCCTTGCAGATTTTATCCAGGCGCGCGCAACGTTTTAAAAATTGTTTCCAGCGTAGCGTGGAATGTCGGGCCAGTGCCTTGCTCATTAAAGCACGTCGATTTTCCCAGAACCGGCCTTGATAACAGCCGACTCGGATGGCAACCCGGATTCACTCATCGTCAACAATTCACGCAGCTCACGACTCAAGGCCCAGATCAATAATGTAATGGCTTCGCCTTTAGCCTGCAAACCGGCAACCGTGCGCACCACCTTGGCGCCGCTCACTGGTTTGCCTTCCAGCAACACCACACCATCTACTTCGGAGAAGATATAAATTCTCATGAAATCCAGAAAGCCCATGGATGGTTTTATAATCATTTAAATGCAATTGAGTCAACTAGTGATCAATATTTTTGTTTTTAAAAAACGCCACCGTTTTCATAAAAAATGAATCATTCATTTCGGTAATTTTATTTTCTTCAAACCTGGCTACCTTACGTCCATTAAACTCTGCATCGATTTTATCCAATAACAGGGTTCGCTGGTGTCGATATTCTTCTTTGCTGATTTTTTGACTGTGATAATCATCAGCCAAATTTTGCAACACTACTGAATAGTTGAAGTCGTTCATGATTCTCGCTCCATAATTTCTCGCAGCACTCTAAATCCGGTGTAGGTATCTGCTGTACCCGAGTGTGTAGTTTGTGTATTAAAATTACATTCATCCATAGCGTCATTGTATGAACCACCTATAGCGACGAGTTTGTTACCGCTGTCGAAAACCATTTCCTGGGCATTGCCCACATAGTTAACCAGTCCCCAGTCATTTTGCTGGCCGGTAGCAGCTTTAACCAGTGCATCCCCTTTTTGAATACCGCGTGTGCTTAATTGACAGTTGCGATTAGCGTCGAGTGAGCCTTGTTTCGCTTTAGCAGCGTAGAGCCATTCTGTTTTAGTGGGCAATCGATATTTTTTATCGGATTTTTTGCTCAGCCATTTAACATAAGAGTTAATTAAATTCACCGACATATTGGTGGCAGGTAGCGAAGTATCGTTGTCATTGACGCTGCATTCCTTGGTCATTTTGCAAAAAATATTCACCTCACCCACTGAGATTTCATATTTACTGATGGCAAACATTTTTATCGAGCTATTACCGGGGATAACAACCAGCGCCGGACCGATATCGCCTTGTTGAAGTTTATCGCGGCACAGTGTGCGCTGACCTCTTGCACCCAAACCGGCAATCGATGCATCACAAGCATCACGTTCCTGTATTTTGATGGCCGCAATAAGTTTGTTTGATGGAAATATACGCAATGCTTCAATTTTGTGTTCTTCTGCACGCTCCGACATGGATTTACCCACCAGCTCAATACACGATACCAGTGACCTGACAATTTGCGGCTCCAGTGTATTGTATCGGGCGGCATCGAGTGAGCGCAGTTTGTTGACGGCGACATCAATGTTTTGCATTATCAATGATGCTTGGCAATTTAGCTGCTGATTCACGTTCTTAAGCGCCAGGTCAAATAATTCAACATTTTTCTTTTTCTGGGCTTGCACATCGGGTTTTTGAGTAACGGGATCGGGTTGTTTAACAACTGTAACTTGGGCGACGGCCGCTGCTGCTGCTTCATCCGCCGCCAAGATGTCAGCGAGTGTTTGTTTTTGTTGATCCAGCCATTGTGTATCCGTTGCATAACGGTAAGCATTGGGAATTAACACTTTGGCTATGGCATAGCGTTTATTGGTTAACGATTCCTCGATTTTTTTATAATAGAGTTGATAAATAATTTCTGTATTACTGACCAGCCAGGTGTCGCCTGCTGTTAATAGTTTCTTTATACCCTGGTATTCTGACCAAAGTTCAGTCTCCCAGG
>JANOOU010000249.1:0-3191 GCA_031421475.1 Gammaproteobacteria bacterium
TCTCAATGCCGGTAAGTTAAGGCTACAGGCACAACATGTTTTAATCAGTTTAGATTCAGGTCAACTATTTAAGTCACTGGATTTAATATATATTGCCGCACTCTTGCCACATTAACCTAGAGAAAATTCATGGATAAAACATTGATGTCTTATTGTTTCAAATTTTTTGCATTGTTCATCGTGTTGTGTAGTGCCACCGGAGCTGTCACTGCCGCTCCCGTCAATGTACAAATTCTGAGCGCCACCATTAAAGATCAAAAAATAGCAGGCGCAACTATGACGCTGCAAAAAAACGGGGAGCAATCCGCCACCGGCACATCCGATTCCCAGGGACAAGTTAACCTTAGTGCGACTTTTGCAGACGACGCATCATCCTTACTGATCATCAAAAAAGACGGCTATTCAAACCTGGTGGTTAAATGTCCCTGTGCCGGCATGACGTATGCCATCAGCCCGGTGATGAATAATCTCGATGGCATGCGTGTTGTTTTGAACTGGGGCGCGCAGCCCGCTGACCTGGATTCACATTTGCAATTTTCAAACAACCATGTCTATTTTTATAATAAAAACGGTGACAATACGCAACTCGATGTTGACGACAGAAACAGCTACGGCCCGGAAACCATAACTGTTAACACTAAACGTGATGGTGTGCGTTACATTTATGCCGTACACAATTTTTCCGACATTAACATCAAAGACTCTTTCAATTTATCAAACAGCAACGCAAAAGTTTTTGTGTATGTCGGGCAAACGCTGGTTAAAACCTATTACGTTCCAAAAAATATTACAGGTAATTTATGGTCGGTATTTGCCGTAACTGAAGCGGGTGAATTTCAAGATATTAATGCGCTGAATGACGTCACCACGAATGATGCGGTGCAGCTAAGTGCAGCCGAGCTGGAGGGCGTCACGCGTCACACCACTGTTCAAAACGTTAATTACAGCAGCAGTAATCAAGAGCGTGCCAAAGCCGTTAATAAACAGGGTGAGAACGCCTATCACACCGGCAATCTGGATGAATCCATACGTTTGTATCAGGCCGCTATTGAACTCGACGGTAATTATGGCCAGGCATACAGCAACTTAGGTTTGTCTTTCCAAAAAGCAGACAGAGTGGCGGAGGCCATGTGGGCAAATCGCAAGGCTATAGCCCTGGCAAATGGCCCGACCGCAGCCACCGTTCGTGCCAGTTCACATTTTAATAACGGCAAAATTTATGAAGCCGCCAGCCAATGGGCAGATGCGTTACGTGAATACCAATACGCGAAGAACGAAAAAGCCAATCCCGTCTATGACAAATCGATTCAGCGCATGCAGCTGAAAGTTGCACCCTAATGCGTAACCGGAAGCGGGCATTTCACATCAGGTCATCGCTACTGATTTTTGCTATGACGCTAAGTTGTATAACAAGCACTTCCTCGCAGGCGGCAAACGACAGTGCAGGCCCGGCTGTAGTCGCCAAAGCCGATCAGAATCTTTGGCCAGGTAAAATTAATTCCGTTGCTGGATTTGATTTGGCGTCACGCGCCTCAATAATGATGTACGTATTGGCCTTGCAGGATATGCAGCAACTCCCGGATACAGAGATGCTCGTCGCTTTCAAAATCAAAAGTATCAACCGTGCGTCCGTTGAAAAATGGTTGAAAAAAGAATTCGAGCTATCGTTACTCAATTTTCAGCGTGCTGCCACAAACTGCGCAGGCGCTGACTGGACCTGCCTGAATAACGTAACGTCAATCCCCGCATTACTAAAAGGCGCAGCAGAAGGCATTAATAAAGCACCCCCCGAATTTCAGCCGTGGCGTGAAAATCTGAATAATTTTGCTCGTGCTTATGTGGCAGAACAATTACGCCTGGCTGCGCTTTTTCCCAAGGTCAGCAGCGAGATCGATCTGTTTAACGATAACGAATGGAATGGTGACGGTTTTGCAGACCGTCAATTCTTCCTGTCCTTCGATGATGGCCCAAGCAGCGTACAAGGCAGCACAGACGCCACATTAAAAATGCTAGAGCTGGAAAAGAAAAGCGCCATTTTTTTTGTGCTGGGCGAGAACTTTCAAAATCGGTTAACTAAAACCTATACCCATGCACTGGCGGCATTATATAAAAATCAGTGTGTCGCATCCCATGGATGGCAGCATCAATCGCATGCCAAATGGGATCAATGGCAGGATTCGGTTAGACGCACCCAAAACCTGTTAACCAGTAACCTGGCGAGCAGCAATGTCAGCGCACTATTTCGACCCCCTTACGGCCAGCGTAAAGACGACAGCGGCACATTCTTTCGTGCGCAATCCTTGCAGGTTGCTTTGTGGAATATTGATTCACAGGACTGGAACAACCATGTTGATGCCAACGACATCACGCATCGCGTGGTGACACTCATGCTAATTAAACGGCATGGCATGTTGCTATTTCATGACATACATCCAAAAGCCCATCTGGCATTGCCGATTCTGTTTGAAAAACTGGCTGGTGCAGTTGACTGGGCGGATTGCCAGCAGTGGAGCCGGTACAATAAACATAGCTAAAAAAAAGAAAAATCCATTTAAAGAATTAATAAACAAACCGTGATGCAGGCAATTAATTATAAGTACGTTGTTTTATTAACCGCAGTATTTTTTAGCGCTCCCGCGAATGCCGTCACTGGCTCCAATGAATGGACTGAAGAAATAAAACTACAGTTTATTAATATCGCATCGGCAGGTATTGGTGATTATCAGCTTTGCGAGATGCATTCAAATAATGAAAATAAAAAAAATTTTGTTGAGCGTGTTTTTCAGAAAGGCGTGGCAAAAGGAATGAAAAATATTCGATGGAAAGAAATGAACTTACGTGAAGAAGCTGCTAAAAGTGGCCTGCATTTAGGGGTTGTTGTAATACAATACACAACTGTAGAGGATGCAAAAAACGTTATAGCTAAAGTAGATACTAATTTATCCAATTATTTGGCTAAATCACTTATATTGACTCAATATATTGCGCTGAGGAGAGATGATAAGGTTGCATTTATTTATTCTGAGACATTTATAGACGATAAAATAAAAGGCGGTTTCAAGTAATAACTGCAATTTAATCACGCAGCGAGTAAATTAACTCGCTGCCCCATAAACAACTCATTCGGCGATTTAAATCCACGCGTTTCACGCGGTCGGTTATTCAGCCTTGTCATGACAGCTTTAATTTCG
>JANOOU010000250.1:0-5500 GCA_031421475.1 Gammaproteobacteria bacterium
GCACCGCGCACAGAACCGCAGTGTATACGTCATACATGAGGATTCGAGCACGGAGCTGACGCAGCCATCGCGGAAAAAGTGCATTTTTAGAGGTGCCCTCAATATAAATCCACCGGATCCACATCCAGTGACCACCTTACCCTGCTCGCTCCCTTAATGCTCCCCAGGGCCCGCACCCAGCCCTGTAATTGCGCATGCAATTCGCGACGTTCGCTGGCCTGTAGCACCAATTGCATACGCTGGCGACCCGCACGGCGCGCCATCGGCGCAGGCAGGGGGCCGAAACTCAAAATCGGGCCGTTGGCCAGCAAATTTTTCGCCTGACGTAAAAAATCGAGCACCATGTCGGGGTTATTCGCTTCGGCGCGCAAGATTGCCAAATAACTAAACGGCGGTAATTCACTGGCACGGCGTTCGACCAGTGCGGCCTGGGCAAAGCCGCTGTAACCCTGATTAAGCAGGGTGGCGAGCAAGGGATGTTCTGGATGATGGGTTTGAATAAATACTTCACCCGCACGTTCAGCGCGGCCAGCGCGACCCGCGACCTGAATAATCAGCTGCGCCAGATTTTCGGCGCCACGAAAATCGGAGCTGAACAGTCCCTGGTCCGCATCGAGTATGCCGACCAGCGACACATTCGGAAAATCATGGCCCTTGGCCAGCATCTGCGTGCCAATCAGAATTTGAGCTTCGCCGCTACGAGCCTGTTCCAGTTTGTCATCCAGCGCACCTTTGCGGCGGGTGGTGTCACGGTCGATACGGCTGATGGTGATGTTGGGGAAATGTTTCGTTAGCGCCTGCTCGATGCGCTCGGTACCGGCGCCCGGCATATACAATTCGCCGTGGCTGCATTGTGGGCAGACTGTTGGTGCCGGTTTTTCGTGGCCACAATGATGGCAATGCAAACGGCGGCTGTGTTGATGCAGCGTCATATGTGCATCGCAACGCGGGCAATCAGTGGTCCAGCCACATTCATGACACATCAATAACGGTGCATAACCACGGCGGTTGAGAAACAGCAGTATCTGGCCCTGTTGTTGCAAATGCGTGCGTATGTAGTGCAACAACATATCGGATAAACCGTCTTGCAGCGGACGGCGGCGCACATCCAGAACCTGTACCCGTGGTGGTCTGGCATTTTGTGCCGCACGTTGTCGTAGTTGCAATAATTGGTACTGGCCGCGGCCGGCATTGTGCAGACTTTCGAGTGACGGCGTTGCCGAGCCGAGCAGCACCGGAATCGACGCCTGTTTGGCGCGTACCAGTGCCAGATCGCGCGCGTGATATCTAAAACCTTCCTGTTGTTTTAACGAGGCATCGTGTTCTTCATCAATAATGATCAGGCCCAGATTGGGCATAGGTGTAAACAGTGCCGAGCGGGTACCAATGACAACCTGGGCTGCGCCTGTGGCAGCCATACCCCAGGCACATTGGCGCTGGCGATCATTGAGCCCGGAATGCAAGGCGGCGATGGGCTGTGCCAAGCGCTGCCGAAACCGCCGGGTTAATTGCGGGGTCAGGCTGATTTCTGGCACCAGTACCAGTACTTGTTTGCCTTGTGCAATCGCGGCATCGGTCAGTGCCAGGTACACCTCGGTTTTACCGCTGCCGGTAATGCCGTGTAATAAAAATGTTTGAAACCGGCCCCAGGCGGTTGCCACCTGTGCAACCGCCTCGCCTTGTTCAGGATTGAGTTGCGTGGCGGTGATGGGCCCGTCGGGATTGGCTTCCAGGCAGGCTCGTTTGTGTTTTTCGACCAGCCCCTTGTCCAGCAATGCGGTTATGGCCGGTCGCCAGTTGTCAGTGAATTCGGCCAATGTTTCAGCATTCACCGGGCCGGTGCCTGACATCCAGTTGTGCAAGGCAGCCTGTTTCGGTGCGCGTTGTAAGGATGATGAATGGTTGCGGCGTCCCGCTTCTGTTAATTGCCACACCGTGTCGCCGGTGAGATCCAGTGCCTGACCTTCCCGTAATAGTTTAGGGATGGCAGCAGCGACGACTACACCTATCGGATGCTGGTAATAATCGGCCGCCCAGTTGAGTAGTTTCAATAAATAACCCGGCAGCAACGGCACCGTGTCCAGTACTTCCATCACCTGCTTTAACTTGTTGGCGGGAAAATCGCTATGTGTGCTCACCGTCATCACCATGCCTATGGTGGTGGTGCGTCCAAATGGCACGCGCACTCGGCAACCGGGTACGGCAGGGTGACCGGATTGAGCGGGCAGGTAATCGAATAACCGGTAGAGCGGCGTGTCGATAGCGATCTGGAGGATGCAGGGTTTTGACATAGTGGGTGCAGAGGGTAAAGCTGAAACCGAAATTGTCAAAGTATTCGCCTTACAGATGATGTGGAACCGTTACGTGAAACCATAGCTGACTGCATTATCCACAGAAGCTGTGGATAACACTGTGGATGAATGCCGCATAACCGCCTGTATGCCGTACGGAGTTGCAGCATAGTCTCCGGTGTACAAAAAGTAAGCATATTATAACCTTGTTTTAAATCAATGACTTGAGTCTTCCCTAATATGCAACCCTGTATAAAACAACGAGTTACATTTATGTTACATGGGCACCACCCGGCATGTGTATAAGTAAAATAAACTTGTCAGGTACTTGTCATTTACGGGTCGATTTGTTAGCGGCTCATATTGTATATTTAGCGCGTGTTATTGATGTGATATAGATGTTGTTACGCTAAGTCATTAAAAACGCAAAAGATTTTTTTGTTACTCACAAAGCCTGTGGATAACATTGTGGACAAGACTCTGAAAATAGCCTTCATGCGGCGGAATTAATTGCTTCAGGTTAGTTTGATCAAAAAACACACAGACTTAATATTTATATAAATCAATAGCTTGCGTTTTCTGTATCCGACTGATCAAAAAATAATCAGAAAATGTCCCGACGCTTCCGTGCTTGTGCATAAGTGCTTCATCTGTTAGATGGTCTCACCGGAATGAAGGAGAGCTAAGTCTGTGATTTTGTTAGATGCCATAGCAGAAAATATTGGCCAGGTGAGTGGCCAACGGCCGGTTATTCGCGAATCCCGACCCATAACAGGTGGCTGTATCAACCAGGCATTAAAAGTATCCGATGGAGACCATTCCTGGTTCGTCAAAATTAATCAAGCCGCTCGGGTGTCAATGTTTGAGGCCGAAGCGGATGCACTGAGCGAGATGGCGCCTTCCGGTATTCGAGTGCCACGGGTTGTGTGTTATGGGGTGGCGGCTGGCCAGAGCTATCTGGTGCTGGAATATATGGCGCTGAACGGCACCGCCAATCCCTCGTTGCTAGGCCAGCAACTGGCCGCCATGCATCAACTTACCGCAGGGCAATATGGCTGGCGGCGAAATAATACGATTGGCACGACCCAGCAAATAAATACCTATACCGACGATTGGCTTGGTTTTTGGCGGCAGCATCGGCTGGAATTTCAGCTGCAACTGGCCGAGCAGAACGGCTATGGCGGGGAGTTGCAAGACTTGGGTGCCGCCTTAATGCAGGCTCTGCCGGGCTTGTTCGATGGCTACAGACCAGCTCCCTCCATGTTGCACGGTGATTTATGGGGCGGTAACGCGGCAGCGCTGAGCGATGGCACACCCGTGATTTTCGACCCCGCGTTATACTACGGCGATCGTGAAACCGATATCGCCATGACCGAGTTATGGGGTGGTTTCGGGCCACGATTCTATGCGGCTTACAACGCGGTTTGGCCTCTGGATGCAGGTTATAAGCAGCGTAAGATTCTGTACAACCTTTACCATATTTTGAATCATCTCAACTTGTTTGGCGGCGGCTACCGGCAGCAAGCGCTGGCCATGATGCGCCAGTTGTTAGCCGTTTTGTAAGGCTTTAGCAATACCTCAAAACTGTTTTTGCCGGGCGAAGTTTTATAGAACATCATGATATGTTAATATGCCGCACTTTTTTACGGCTGAGCGGCGCCCTTCCCAGGAAGATTATTCGGCTTGCCATTAACAATGTGTTACCAATTTGAGGAGCTGCTATGACCGCAGGCATGAAACTTAAACAATTCCTGTTGCATGAAAAACGCGCAGGCGTTGATCTGCCCTACGATCTGATCGAGCTGATTCACGAAGTCAGTATTACCTGTAAAGAAATTACCGCTACGGTGAGCCGCGGTGAGTTGTCAGGCGTGTTGGGTGTAGCCGGTACCGAAAACGTACAGGGTGAAACCCAGAAAAAACTCGATATCATCACCAACGATATTATGGTGGGACACATGCGTGTCTGCGGCCTGGTTGCCGGTATGGGTTCCGAAGAAGTGGACGAGCCGATTATGGTGCCTGCCATGGAACGCGGCGAATATATTTTAATGTTTGATCCGCTGGATGGTTCTTCCAATATCGACGTGAATATTTCGGTTGGCACCATCTTCTCGGTACTGACCGCACCCAAAGGCTGCAAGGCCGATCCGGAAAAGAAAGATTTTCTGCAGAAAGGCACCAAACAAAAAGCGGCAGGCTTTGTGGTATACGGCCCGTCAACCGTGCTGGTATTAACCACGGGTCAGGGCGTAAACATGTTTACCCTCGACAACCGCATCGGTGAATTTGTACTGACCAAACAAGGTGTTTCGATTCCGGTGGATACCAAGGAATACGCGATCAACATGTCTAACCAGCGCTTTTGGGAAGAACCGATGCAGGCGTACATTGATGATTGCCAGTTGGGCGAAAAAGGACCGCTGGGCAAACGTTATAACATGCGTTGGGTGGCGTCGATGGTGGCCGAAGTGTTTCGTATTCTGGTGCGTGGCGGTATTTTTATGTACCCCTATGACAGCCGCGATCCGTCAAAACCGGGCAAACTGCGTTTAATGTATGAAGCCAATCCCATGAGCTTTATCGTTGAACAGGCCGGCGGCCTGTGTTCAACAGCACATGAACGCATTATGGATATGACGGTAACCGATTTGCATCAGCGAGTGCCGGTTATTTTGGGTTCACGCAATGAAGTGACCAAGGTTATTGAGTATCACGCCAAGGCAAAATAAGAGATGTTGTTTGAGCGTGACAAAAAAACCGGCGTATGCCGGTTTTTTTGTCAGTTATTTTTTCGAAGGAAACATTTGTGCCAGATTTTCCTCGAAAATCAAACCGCTTAATTCCGATTTTAGTGTGCTGTGCAAGTTGCGGTAATAATTCATCGCAAGTGCAATAAATTGCACTCGCTGTTCGTAAGTATTCAAATCCATTTCATCACTCACAGGCAAATCTGGCCAGCGATCAATGATCGCTTGTGCAAACAAGCCACGATGATCCGTTGCTAATATTTTTCCACCATTAAAGACAGGGATATTTTTTAAGCCGCAGCTGGGTGATTTGCTTTTAAAAACATATCCGCAGATAGGATACAGCTGTAGTGGTTTGTATTCGCAGAAGGCGCGCATAGCGTCGGTGACGTCCAGTTGCGGATCATCACGCCCGGTCATGCGGGGCTGCAAAATATTGCCGGATAATTGCACTGCCGG
>JANOOU010000251.1:0-1588 GCA_031421475.1 Gammaproteobacteria bacterium
TTGTCCATTTTTACAAGGTCGTCAATTGTCCAACGCTCGCTCAGGATGTCGGATAGCTTTTCGTGTGCCGAGGGGATGGAGGGAATATCTTCAAAGTAATTTGGGTCTTTGCGGTGGTAGAAGGAAATGCTGTCGCCGTTACTCCATACGCCCATCGGTGCGCCTGTCGCGTTGCAATAGGATTTCAACTGCTCCTTGCCGTCTTTCAATTTGGGCTTTTTGAGTTCCACCAAGATGTAAGGGTCGGTGGTTCGTTTCGCGTCAAACACGCAAATATCGGCGCGCTTTTTCTCACGGCCAAAAGTTACGCCGTATTCCAACTCCATTCTGTTCACGGGGTAGCCAAGATCGTCTTTAAGCACCATTACATACAACTGGCGCACAGCTTCTTCTGGTGTGAGCTTAATTGGTTTGCCGCGCACCATGCAATTGATATAAGGCGTAGGTTTTTTGCCCGTATCTTTAACGGTGATGCCGGCTTCAAGTGCTTCTATTTGAGTTTGTTTGAATTGAGTCAGCTTGTATGCACTGTCTTTTAACAACTCAGCCAATGTGATGGTCATTGTTATTTCCTTGAATAGATCAATTTCTATGTATTTAGTCATTGCTGAATTATCCACAACCAATTGAAATGTATAAAAATAAACACAAATTTGTGAGATAATTTCGTTCAGATAAAAAGCGTTTCATAGTAAAAAAAAGACGAAATAGTGAACAAAAACATGCTATCAGCATCACCCAGCCCGCATCAAGTAAATATATTCTTATCCGCGCTGATGAAGCAACTAAACTCTTCGCATCCACTCCTGCAACGGGCCAAAAGGATTCCCTGGCAGATGCTCGAAACGGAATTTTCTGCGCTGTATGCCAAATGCGGTAAACCTGCCTACGATATGCGATACTTTTGTCAGCGCATTGGCAGTGCTGGGTTTGAAAAAATATTTGCAGTGATGAGGATGCTGAAGATGTGTCTGACCCTGGTGGATCAGGCACATCTGAAAAAGCAGCTACATGCAGAGCGGAATGTACAGATAAACTTGATGGGTGCATGTACCTCTGAAGCAGATTTTAGAAATTGCTTAAGAGGTGGCATGAAAAGACCTTTTTAATACTTGATTAAACTGCTTAATTTATTTTCCTTAAATCGTTAATGCGGGTTTCTGTATGATGGAAAGAGAATTGGCTGAAAATATTAATTTGATGCTACTTAGGCAATCGGCTGAGCTTAATAAGTCAGTGGTTTTAGTTAGGGAAAAATGTAATGAAGAGGAAGTAAAGGCATATTTGAAACGCATATCTCACATGATGGCGCTTTTGTTTGATGTGTTGGATGATATATACAAAGACTATCCTGACTTGAAACCTAAGGCATTTAAATAACGGGCGGATTAGCGATAGCATAATCCGCCCAATAAGCTCACGGTATCAATATTAGCTTGCCGAACTACCAGGTGAACCATGAACGACAAAAAACCACCCTTAATTCTGGTTGATGGCTCTTCGTATTTATACCGCGCATTTCATGCCATGCCGCCTCTGACTAATTCTAAAGGCCAGCCTACCGGGGCAGTGTACGGCGTGATTAACA
>JANOOU010000252.1:0-10049 GCA_031421475.1 Gammaproteobacteria bacterium
AAAAATTAAACGAGGCCATACGTGAACAATTCGATGTGCTCTCATCCTTTAAACAAGATGAAGTCACCTTACATACGGTTAAAGCCGACCACCTTAACTGGAAAATTCGTCTCACCCATGTGGCCATGGGGAAGGAACACATTCCCGATCAGGATATGAAGGATCATCATCAATGTCGGCTGGGCCGTTGGTACGACAAGCACGGCAAAGAACGTTACGGCAATGACAGTGATTTCCAAAAAATGGAAGTACCCCATAGCCGTTTTCACGAAATTGGCAAAGAAATTGCAAAGTTAGCTTTAAATGGCCAAAACCAGGCGGCCATCCAGAAAATTAAAGAACTGGAAACCTACAGCAACCAACTGTATCCCTTAATCGATAACTTGTTATTAAAGATAAAACCCTCATGAAAACACCTTACGCCATACTGATACTGCTCGCCCTCTGTACACTCGGCAGCAGAACCAGTCTGGCGGAATCCTTTCAGCCTCACTCATCCATAACAGACAGTGTTCAACAATATCTACTTTCCCAACCGGAGATTCAGCGTTATTCCGAGGCCCGCATAGATGTTGGCAATATCGATTCCCGGCTCCAACTGCAACAATGTGATCATGCACTGGATACCTCTCTTGCCCCCGGCGCCCGCTATATCGGCAAAACCACCGTGGGGGTGCGTTGCAGCGCACCCCAAGCCTGGGCCCTCTATGTACCGGCGAATATCATCGTTTATGAGCAGGTATACCAAACCAGCCGCCCGCTGGCACGCGATCATATTCTGACAGCTGAAGATATAACGCCCGTTAAAACCGATCTAGGCAAGCTCAACCGGGGCTACTATATAAACCCTAAAGAAGTACTGGGCAAACAGACACGCCACGCCCTGCAACAATCACAAATATTAAACCCGGGCCAGATCAAGTCACCGCATCTGGTTAAACGCGGTGAACAGGTGGCTCTGGTAGTGGCGGGCTCGCAATTTGCTATACGCATGCAAGGCCAGGCCCTAGCCGATGGCGCTGAAGGTGAGCAGGTACGCGTCAAAAACCTGTCATCGAACCGGATAGTAGAAGGCACAGTGACTAAACAAGGCACCGTCAGAGTGATGAACTGATGACACCGAAAAATCTTGAAAACAACTCTAAAGAAGAATCCGTAATGGCCGATAACCTGCCTGAGAGAAAACAAACCGGGGATGCTCTATGAGCCCTATAGACCAGATAAACCGAGCCACAACAAACGTCTTAACCCCTAACGGCAAGGCGCGTGGCAAGCCCGAAACAGACCCGTCAGGCAACCCAAGATCCGGCCCGCCTGCCACTGACAAGGTGAGCCTGTCGGACGAATCCTTGCAGGTACGTGAATTACAGCAGCAGCTTGATCAGATACCCGAAGTCGATGCTGAAAAAGTACAAGCCATCAAACAGGCTATAGCCCAGGGTGATTATCCGGTGGATGCCAAAAAAATTGCGGCTAATTTGATGAATCTTGAAAAAATATTGAGTGAACACCCATGAACACCAAGCTGACAGCTGACGATATTCTATTGCACGACATCGAACACTCCTGCCAACAATTACAGGTGTGTTTGCAACAGGAATTTGAAGCACTGAATCAGCGTCAGTACGCAACCCTGATATCCATTTCACAACCCAAGCAATTGTTGATCACAACACTGAATGCACTGGATCAACAAGTTCATACCAACAAAAACATACAACAACATCCGCACTGGCATGCAATCCGTCAATTTTTACAACTATGCCAACAACAAAACGCCCGAAATGGCAAATTACTGAACCGCAGTTATCAACTTAGTCAGGAAACCCTGAATATTTTAACCGGCCGCGGCAAAACCAGTGACACAACCTATACTGCGACTGGCATTAAACAAACCACCACCGCCTCAATATCCGATGTCAGTGCCTGATACACAGCTGGCCATCACCCTAACCTGAATATTTCATAAAAATCGATTACCGATTTTTATGAAATATTCAGGCTAACGAAATAATTCTCGACTCTTAAGCGGTTTCCCGGCCAGATAAAATGCCAGTACATGGCGCATCAATATTTTGATCTCACGCCGGGTTCGGTCTGCCGCCAAATCATCGCGTGAAAAATCCAGCAAACTAGCACCCGCAATCAATGGACGTTGCGACGCTACATCGGGAGTTATCGACATCACCGGACCATGTTCCACATGGTATAAATATTGTTCTGATTCCACAATCGGCGAACCTGAATCCGCATCATGCGTCAAGTTCAATCCCAGGCCGAGTTCATTCAATAACTGTTTTTCAAACAAACGTAAGACCATTTCCAGGCCCGTTGTTTCTACAGCCAGTCTTGCCATGGTTTGAGCATAAATGGTAAAAATTTCTTCCTGCACATCATGACGCTGCAAAAAATACATCATCAATTCATTCAAATAAAAGCCACTGGCAAATTTTTCACCGGTTAATAATAATGAATCATGACTCCCCAGCTCAGCGTGCGTTAAGGTAGGCAGATCACCTTTTCCCGACCACGATAGATGCAGCAAACGAAATGGCTGCAAAACGGCTTTGACTTTTGAACGCGCGGCGAGACTGCCGCGACTAACCACAGAGAGACGACCAAAGTTTCTCGTCAATAACTCAAGAATCTGACTGGTATCTCGATAGGGATAATGATGCAAAATAAAGGCAGGTTGGTTATCGGCGCGCATGAGCCTTAGTTCCGCAGATGATATTGGTGAATAGAATGTTGCGGCCGGAATCGAGTACAAATAAAATGATTAATCGTTACTGTAACCCAGGCTACGCAATGCCGATTCACTGTCTGACCAGCCTTCTTTAACCTTCACCCAAAGTTTTAAGAACACTTTTGTTCCAACCAATAATTCAAGATCTTTGCGCGCCTTGGTGCCGATACTTTTCAAACGCGCACCCTTGGCACCAATTACGATGGCTTTCTGGCCTTTCGCTTCAACGAGTATCAAGGCATGAATTTCTGTTAACCCACCCTCTTCTTTAAACAATTCGATTTCGACTGTTGACTCATATGGTAATTCCTTGCCCAGCTCACGAATGAGTTTTTCCCGAATAATCTCAGCCGCCAAGAAACGCATGCTGCGATCAGTATAAGAATCTTCATCAAATACAGCCGGATTCACCGGCAATATATTTTCAATACTTTGCTCCAGAGCAGCCATATTGCTTCCCTTGAGTGCCGACAAGGGAATTACATTATGAAATGCGAATTTTTCGCCGAGTGTCTGCAAATAAGGCAGTAACTGATCTTTCTCAAGCACCATATCCACTTTATTCACTACCAGTATCACTGGCGTTTTTACCGATTCCAGCAAATCCAGCACGCGTTGATCTTCGGGTGTCCAGTGCAAGGCACGCACCACAAATAACACCACATCAACGTCATGTATCACAGAGCTGGCTGCTTTATTCATATAACGGTTAATGGCTTTCTTGCCGCCACCATGTATACCCGGTGTATCAACATAAATAAACTGGGCCTGCGTGCTGGTTTTAACGCCAAGAATCTGATGCCGGGTGGTTTGTGGTTTACGCGAAGTAATACTGAGTTTTATGCCCAGTATATGATTCAGCAAGGTTGATTTGCCGACGTTAGGACGACCAATAATAGCTATGTATCCACATCTGAAGATGCTGTCATCCATCTAAAAAGTACCCTGTTTTTTTAACCGTGGTAATACCAGAGCAAGCGCCAATGTAGCGGCCACCTGTTCAGCCTTGCGGCGACTCGCGGCAACGCCCCGTGTTTCTATTGCAAGTTCATCAATAAGACAAACCAGTGTAAATGTTTGCTGATGTGCCTTACCCTCAACCTGCGTCACGTCATAAACTGGCAAGGCCAATTTATGCGATTGCAAAAGTTCCTGCAAACGTGTTTTGGGATCTTTCAATTCTGAAGGCGCGGGCATGGTATCGAGTTGATGCGTGTAAAAACGCAAAATCATTTTTTTACAGACTTCAAAACCCGCGTCCAGATACACCGCTCCCAGAATAGCTTCAACCGTATCGGCCAGTATCGAATCGCGTCTATAACCGCCACTCTTTAATTCACCACCACCCAGAATAACGTGGTCGCTTAACGACAAATCATGCGCAACTTTGGCTAAACCCTCTTTCTTTACCAGTTCAGCACGTAATCGACTCAAATCGCCCTCTGTCACATCGGGGTAACGCCGGTACAATTCTTCAGCGATAATAAAATTCAGAATGCCATCGCCGAGAAATTCAAGTCGCTCGTTATTATTATTAGAAGCGCTGCGATGCGTCAGTGCTTCACGCAACAGCTTGTCGTTGGTAAATTGATAACCCAGCAATCTAATCAATACAGAAAAATCATGTGCCGCAACCATGTCAATAGAGGGCGTTAATTATTGGGTATAACAACTTCATTATCAAACGTGGCCACAAACTCCAGGTTTCCGTAAATTGGACCGCGCGATTCGTAATGCAAAACAATTTTCATTCCATCCTTGGTTTTTTGATAAGTAAACGCATCTTTGTTCTTTTGTAAATCATATAAACTACCAATATTGAGACGCTTACTTATCATGATTCCTAACTGCCCGGGCGTTGCCCCATGCGAAGATGAATCCGCTTTTACTTCTTCCATGATTTTCTTTGCCGATGAATAGTTTATATATACCGGCACAATGCGCATGGCAGCCACTCCCTGTATTGCAACCAGTACGATAATAATCGCCCATGAAATCATGGTCATACCACGTTGTTTTGTTTGCATCATGGCAGCACACTCTCAGTTGATGTTTAGGAATACTATAAATTACTAAAATTACTGGATAACATGGCCAATGCGCCGCCATTCGATATTCCAGTCCGAATAATTCATCCAGATCATAAATGCCTTACCAACCAGATATTTGTCTGGCACTACGCCCCAGTATCGGCTGTCGTTACTGTTATCACGGTTATCGCCCATCATGAAATAATGCCCATCCGGCACAATGTATTCTGCGTTGATACCGGGGCGCTCCGGTATCAGTAGCATAGTATGTTTCACGCCACCCAGGTCTTCGATATACTCTTCAGCAGCATTGTCTTCTCCCGGGCCCTGATATTTGTCCACATAACCACGCGTTATCTGCTTTTCATTTACATAGAGTGCTTTGTTGTAATAAGCAATGTGGTCGCCGGGCATGCCAATAACGCGTTTAATGTAATCGATTGAAGGATCTCGTGGATAACGAAACACCACCACATCGCCGCGTTTCGGATTATTCACTTCGTAAACTTTTTCGCCCAGTATGGGTAAACGTACGCCGTAAGCAAATTTGTTTACCAAAATAAAATCGCCGATATATAAACTGGGTATCATCGAACCGGACGGGATGCGAAACGGCTCTACCAGAAAACCGCGCAACAAAAACACAATCAATAACACCGGGAAAAATGATTTGGCATATTCAACGATCACGGGCTCACGGCTCGAGCGCGTGTTAAGCGCCGGATCGTTGCTGTATTCATACGGGTTATTCTTTCTTTTGCGCGCCCAGAACAAGCTGTCCAGCAACCAGATAAAGCCCGTAATCACTGTGCCTGCAAACAGGAAAAATGCAAAATCAAATATCATCGTGTATCAGCCTTTTCGATTAATTATCCACTTTTAAAACCGCAAGAAACGCATCTTGTGGAATTTCCACCTTGCCAAATTGCTTCATGCGCTTTTTACCCTTTTTCTGTTTTTCCAGCAGTTTTTTCTTGCGCGTGGCGTCACCACCATAACATTTTGCCAGTACATTCTTACTTAAGGCCTTAACCGTGGTACGCGCAATAATCTGTCGCCCAATGGCAGCCTGAATAGCGATATCAAACATCTGGCGAGGTATCAGCTCGCGCATTTTTTCCGCAATATCGCGACCGCGCCGCACGGCCACATCGGCGTGGATAATCATTGACAGTGCATCCACTTTTTCACCATTAACGAGTATATCGACTTTCACCAGATCCGCTGCCTGGAAACATTTAAGATCATATTCAAATGATGCATAGCCGCGGCTGACAGATTTTAGCTTATCAAAGAAATCCATCACCACTTCAGACAAGGGCATGTCGTACGTCAGCGAAGCCTGGGTACCCAGATATTGCATATTACGTTGCACACCCCGTTTTTCGATGCACAGCGTAATCACGCTGCCAATAAATTCCTGCGGCAGCAAAATATTCGCGGTAATAATCGGTTCACGAATCTCCTCAATAAGATTCGGCTCCGGTAAGTCAGCCGGATTATGAATCTCGAGGACATTTCCCGCTGTGGTCAGCAATTCATACACCACAGTGGGTGCGGTCGTCAGTAAATTGAGATCGTATTCACGCTCCAGACGTTCCTGCACAATTTCCATGTGCAGCATACCCAGAAAACCAATGCGAAACCCGAAGCCCAGAGCAGTGGAATTTTCCGGCTCAAACTGTAACGAGGAATCGTTCAGCGTCAATTTTTCCAAGGCATCACGAAACGCATTGTAATCATCGGCTTCAATCGGAAACATGCCCGCAAAAACCCGTGGCTGGATACGTTTGAAGCCCGGCAATGATTCGGTTGCCGGGCGGTCATGCAGGGTAATGGTATCGCCAACGCGTGCCGAATCAATCTCCTTGATGCCGCCAATGATAAAACCCACATGCCCTGTCAGTAATTCTGTTTTGTCCTTACGTTTAGGCGTAAACACGCCGACATGGTCCACCAGGTAGGAACGACCGGTCGACATGATTTTCATTTTCTCGCCCTTGTGGATGCTCCCCTGCATGACGCGCACTAAAACCACCACACCCACATAGGAATCGAACCACGAATCAATGATCAGCGCCTGTAACGGCGCATCGGGATCACCGGTCGGTGGCGGTACACGGCGCACCAGATGCTCCAGCATGTCTTCCATACCTAAACCGGTTTTAGCACTGATCCGGGGGGCATCATGCGCTTCAACGCCAATCACATCTTCGATCTGCTTGGCGGCACGATCTGGATCCGCTGCTGGCAAGTCAATCTTGTTCAGAACCGGCACCACTTCCAACCCCAATTCGATAGCGGTGTAACAGTTGGCCACACTTTGTGCTTCCACACCTTGCGAGGCATCCACCACCAGCAACGCGCCTTCGCAGGCCTGAAGCGAGCGCGACACTTCGTAGGAGAAATCGACATGGCCGGGGGTGTCGATAAAGTTCAGCAAATAGGTCTGGCCGTCTCTGGATTTGTAATCGAGTGATACGCTCTGTGCCTTGATAGTGATGCCCCGCTCTTTCTCAAGATCCATGGAATCGAGTACCTGAGCGGACATTTCACGATCAGACAAGCCGCCACACATCTGGATAATGCGGTCGGCAAGCGTTGATTTACCGTGATCTATATGGGCAATAATTGAGAAGTTTCGTATGTTTTTCACAGGGAATTTATGTCAGCCAAGGCTTGTAACAACGCAGCCTGATCCAGAAAATAATGACAAATTTGTCTATCCCCAAGCACCACCACAGGTACCAGGGCGGCGTATTGTTGTCTGATACGGGGATCAGCGTCTACATCCACAGTGAAATATTCAAAGACATGGCTGTTTTGGAGGGTCTGCATCTGCTGTAACAGATCCTCGCACAGGTGACAGCCATGGCGTGTATAAACAGTTAGTTGCGGCGTCATTCCGGGGGTAATTTCAGCACCAGAAACTGATCTGCGCCCTGCCGCTGAATCAATATCGGAATTAATCGCCCCAGCGGTAATTTAGCGACCCGCTCGCGGAAATCTGCCGCGTTTTTAATATCAACCTTGTTTAATTGCAATATCACATCACCTGCCCGCATACCCGCCAGATACGCCACACCGTTTGTAGCCAGGCGCTCAATACGAACACCACGTTTCAAACTCGACCGCTCATCCTTTTCCAGATCAACCACGTCTATACCCATACGGTTATTCATGGTGGGCCGACGCAAATCGGCACGACGCTCGGTACCAGGTAATTTTTCAATCGTGGTATCCAGCGTTTTGTACTGGCCTTCACGTAGAACCTTGATTTTGGCTGTGGTGCCTACCGGCAACCCCCCCACCAGCAGCGGTAGGCTGGCAGAATCAGCCACCTCCTCTCCATTCAACTGCACAATCACATCGCCCGCCAGAATCCCGGCTTTTGCGGCTGGGGTATTATCAATCACCTGTGACACCATGGCACCCATGGGCTTTTTCAAACCAAACGATTCAGCGAGATCAACCGTTACTTCCTGAATTTGCACACCGAGCCAGCCACGACTGACTTCGCCCTTGTCTTTCAGCTGTTGCACCACATCCATGGCAACATCAATGGGAATGGCGAACGCCAGCCCTATCGAGGCACCGGTGCTGCTAAAAATTTGCGAATTAATGCCGATCACCTTGCCGTTCAGATCAATCAGTGGCCCGCCAGAATTACCCGGATTAATGGCCACATCGGTCTGAATAAAAGGTACGTAATTGGCATTGGGCAAACTGCGGCCCTTGGCGCTAACGATGCCGGCGGTTACGCTATGGTCAAAACCATAAGGCGAGCCTATGGCCAATACCCAGGCACCCACCTTAATAGAACGCGCGTCGCCAATTTGCGCCACGGGCAAATTGTTCGCTTTCAACTTGAGCAGGGCGACATCGCTGTATCTATCGCTGCCCACCAGTTCGGCCGGCAACACGCGCTTATCCGACAAGCGCACCATAATCTCATCGGCTTCAGCCACCACGTGATAGTTGGTTACCACATAACCGTCTGCGGAAATAATAAATCCAGAGCCCAGAGACTGGACATCGCGTTCCATCGGTGGCAGCTCCTGGCCATAACAACGCAGCAATTCACCGAACGGATGATGTTGCTGCGCATCATAAGGCCCTTGCGGGTTGCGATTAATTTTGTGTGTGGTACTGATGTTCACCACAGATGGGCTATTGGCTTCAACCAGGCTGGTAAAATCCGGTAATTGCAGCGGCGTAGCCGCAGACACCAGCAGGGGTAGCGTTAGTAATAAAAACACAGAAAGGCGTCGGAACAACATATCAAAGTCTCCTGAATATCAATTCATCAGTTAAAGATAAGGTATACCTACGACACTATATCGGGGCGTGTATTGAATTTTGTAGTGGGCTAATGACCCGATACCCTACTTATCGGGCCAGTATGCGTAGCATGACCGGGTTCATCTGCAAACCGACGGCGGTTCTGCGCAAGACCCCACGCACCAGTAAAAACGCGAGTACAAAACCTGTAGCCCCGCCCACCACGGGCAACAGGTCCGCATTCATCCCCAACTGACTGGCTATCGCCTCTCCCATCAGGGCGCCCAGCAGCAACATCAGCAGCGGCACGCCATAAACCAGTAACGAGCCGGTCACCAGCGCGTGTTCTTCCATACCCAGTACCACCTCGTCACCCGGCCTGGCGTTCAGCGTGTTCCGTACTTTTAGTTGTGTTATTTTCTGGCCAACAATGCCGGCCAATACCGACGTACCGCAGCCGGATTTCACCTCGCAGGAACCGCAGCTGGATTGCCGCTGGGTTTGCAACAGGGCAGTGTCACCCTGCACCGCAACCACCCGGGCATGTTCTTCAATCATGTACTACCTCCGGCACCGGGTTGCTGGCGGCGGGTAATTGAACGATCGATTGAGCGATCTGGCGCACGGTTACCAGTGGCACTTCACCCATCACCGTCACATGAAAACCATTGATTGACTGTCCAAAGGCATTGACTGCGCCCATACGCGACACCCCTCTCAGCACGGTATTTTCCGGTGCCCGTTGTTCCACAAAAACCGAAACTGATGTCATGCCATCACTAAAAATCAGATGCTGAACCCGAGCCTGCTGCTCATTCCCATCGGCATCCGCCGGGTTTAACCCGGTAGCCGGCAAGCTGGAGGCTTGAACTAATTTAAACCCTAACGGTAATTGTTGGACTGTCCAATGCACAGCAGCCGTCTCGGCGCCTTGTGACTGGCCAGTCTCCAGATCCACCACCTGCCAGGTATTCAAATCGGGCACACCCGGT
>JANOOU010000253.1:0-14804 GCA_031421475.1 Gammaproteobacteria bacterium
GCCGCCACCGAAACCACCGATCCCACGCGAATTTGAAAGCACAAACACAAAGGCCACTAAGCCCACCGTAAATCCAACCAGCACACCGCCCAATAGCATGCCTGCAGTACCCGCCAATCCGGCCGCCACTGCAGCACCTACGATGCGACCAAAAATCATACGTAACACACTGCCTATTACCACCACACCGCCTATCACCATTGACAACCAGCCTTCCTCTTCCACTGTTTGTTCCGGCGCAGGTAATGACTCACCCTGTATCAAGCCTGTTAATTTCTCTACCGCTTGATCAATGCCGCCATAATAGTCATCTTGCTTGAAGGCGGGCACAATATATTCATCGGTTATTCGATTTGCAATGGCATCGGGAATCACGCCTTCCAATCCATAACTCACTTCAATGCGCACTGCGCGGTTTTCACCCTCCTTAGCTACTAGCAATAACACACCGTCATCCACTTTCTTACGACCCAACTTCCATTTTTCAACGACACGAAGACTGAATTGTTCGATGGTTTCAGGGTCGGTTGTCGGCACAATCAATACTGCAACCTGACTACCTTTGGCTTGCTCCAGTTGCACCAGTTTATTTTCAAGGCTGGCAATCTGCTCAGTCGTCAATGTATTGCTCAAATCGGTAACGTAGGCCTGAAACTCTGGCACAGCGACTTCCGCCTGCACCATCGAAGATGCCAACCAGCAAGGCAGAATAATCCAACGTAAAAAAATCATAATTAAGAATTACCCAATGAATCGTAGGGCGGGCAAGCTTCACCTGCCCACGCAGTTACAACGGCGTGCACAAACAACGCGCCCGCCCTACAATTCAAGACACAGACAACCACCCTATTTTTATTGGCGTTTATTTGCAGGCTCACGTTTTTAATTAAACTCAATCTTCGGCGCCACCGAAATCGCATGCTCATTTTCAACCGTAAAGGACGGTTTGGTTTTGTAGCCAAACATCATCGCCGTTAAGTTACTCGGAAACTTGCGCACTATCAGATTATATTCTTTCACGGTTTGAATATAACGGTTACGCGCCACGGTAATGCGGTTTTCAGTGCCTTCCAGCTGCGCCTGCAAATCACGGAATAAACCATCTGCCTTGAGTTGCGGATAATTTTCACTCACCAGCATTAAACGGCCCAGCGAGCTGGATAATTCAGCCTGCGCACTCTGAAATTTGGCAAAGGCCTGCTCATCGTTAATCAACTCCGGTGTCGCCTGAATGGAGCCCACCCGCGCACGCGCATTCGTCACTTCGACAAAAACCTTCTCTTCATGCGCCGCATAACCCTTCACCACACTCACCAGATTCGGCACCAGATCGGCACGCCGCTGATACTGATTCAACACCTCCGCCCAACCGGCCTTGATTTCTTCGTCGGTGGTTTGTAAATCGTTGTAGCCGCAGGCTGTCAGATTCAGCAGTACAAAAACCATCAACAACCCTTGCAATACATTTTTCATTTTGACTCCTTAAATATTTTTGGCCAAGTTGAACAGGGGGTGATTATACAGATGTAGAGTGGATAAGCGCAGCGCATCTACTCTACAACTCGATACTTTATCCTTTAAGCCTTAAACTCTACACCCATGTCCGCCATCTCTCCTCAAATCAACGCCACCGTTACCGCTTCCGCCGGCAGCGGTAAAACCTGGCTGCTGGTCAGCCGTATTGTGCGATTAATGTTGGCAGGTCATGCACCGGGCGGAATTCTGGCACTGACGTTCACACGCAAGGCGGCCAGTGAAATGCAGCAGCGGCTGATGCAACGTTTGTATGAACTGGCCACGGTGGATGACTTACAGCTCGAGAAATTATTAATACAACTGGAGTTACAGCCCGCAACGCCCATTAAACTTGCCGCGCGCGCCCTGTATCAGCAACACCAGTATTGCGATTACCCCTTACGTGCGCAAACCTTTCATGCCTTTTGCCAAGACATACTCGCGCGGTTTCCCCTGGAGGCTGATGTGCCGCCGGGCTTTGCCCTGCTCGACAATGAAACCCTATTGAAAAACCAGGCGCGCGAAGCCCTGTTTAATGACGCTGCACGCAATATGCAAAGTGAACTGGCACTGCAACTACAGGTGTTAATGCAAGCCTGTGGCGGTTATGAACAACTCAAAAAAGTCTTACATACATTTATTGATCAACGCAGTGACTGGTGGGCCTATAGCGATGGCATCGATAAGCCCGCAGAATTTGCAACCGCCCGGCTGTTAGATAAACTGGATATAGACTTAAACTCACAACCGCTAATCGATTGTTTCACCGCCAAAACGCTGGAACAACTCGATGCATTCATGTCATTGCTGGTTCTGCACCCCATCGCAACCAATCTGAAAATAGTTGAGGCCTTACGGGATCTGCTGGCCAATCCCGTCGATGACCGGTCTTTTTCCGTCATTCAAAAATGTTTTCTCACCGATCTGGGCGAAGCACGCAAAACCATTAAGGACAGTAAAACCTTGCGCAGCAAGCTGGGCGATCAAACCGACACCTTGTTGCAACTGAATACCATACTCACGGCACGTGTTCAACATGCCATCGAAATGCAGCATCGCCAGCAAACTTATCAACTTAATAAACACTGGTATCACTGCGGCGTTCAGTTCCTGAAGCAGTATCAAACACTCAAGCTAGATATGCGCGTGCTGGATTTTACCGATCTGGAATGGAAAACGTTTCAATTATTACGCCACGCACACAATGCACATTGGGTGCAATACAAACTCGATCAACGCATTAATCATTTATTAATTGACGAATTTCAGGACACCAACCCAACACAATGGCAGTTGTTGTTACCCCTGTTACAGGAAATGGCCGCCGGTGAAAGCGAGCGAGCACGCAGTGTTTTTTTAGTGGGTGATGAAAAACAAAGTATTTACAGTTTTCGTCGCGCCAAACCCGAATTGCAGGCCATCGCATCACATTGGTTAACCAACCAGTTGGGCGCGCAATCTTTTCCACTGAATAAGTCCTGGCGCTCATCACCGGCAATTATTGATTTTGTGAATAGCCTGTTTACACAAGATGACTTACGCACCTTGTTGCCAGATTTTCCATTACATGAAACCCATAAAACCGGCTTGCCAGGTGAAGTGTTGCTGTTGCCTGCGCAACAATCCCTTAACGAAGAACCACCGGCAAGAGACAGTGCAACACTACGAAACCCCTTGTTTCAACCACGGGACGAACCGCAAAATCTGCACGATTTGGAAGGCCAGCAAATTGCGCAAAAAATTCAGCAATTGCTTGCAAACAAAATCGCGATACACACGGATAATGGCGAGCGCGCCATTCGCTACGATGACATTTTTATTTTGCTACGCAAACGCACGCATGTAGCCTCCTATGAAAAAGCCTTACGCGACGCCAACATTCCTTATATTGGTGCCAACCGAGGCAGCTTGCTGGATTGCATTGAAATTGACGACATGCTGGCGCTACTCGACACGCTGTTAACACCCTTCAATAATCTGGCACTGGCGCAAGTACTCAAGTCACCTTTTTTCGGTGCTGATGATGACGATTTAATGCGCATAGCCGCATTTAAATCCACACCCTTGTGGATTGATCGATTGGCTAAGATTGCCGCAGAGCTCGATGACAGTCATGTATTGCAACGTGCACACCACTATTTAACCCACTGGTCAGCACTGGCCGACCGCATTCCGGTACACGATTTACTCGATCGTATTTATCACGAATCACAACTTATTGAACGTTATGCCGCCACCTCACCGCCCTCGCTGCAACCACGGGTGCGCGCCAATTTAATCCGGTTTCTAGAAATGGCGTTGGAACTGGACAGTGGTCGTTATCCCAGTTTGATGCATTTTTTGTTACACATACGCGAGCTGCAACAACAAGAACGCGACGCACCCGATGAAGCGCCGATGCAAACCGAGGATGCGCGCGTGGTTATCATGACTATTCATGCCAGCAAGGGTTTGGAAGCACCCGTTGTTTTTCTAGCCGACACCATTAATGTAGATAGCAACAAAGACAGCTTGTCTGCACTGGTAGAATGGCCGGCACAGGATGAACGCCCCACCCATATACAAATAATACCCGCCAGCGAAACACGCGATCAGATCAGCGAACACTATTTGGAAATACAACAACGCGCCAGCTTGCAGGAACAGTGTCATTTACTCTATGTCGCCGTCACTCGCGCCAAACAATGTTTATACATCAGCGGCTGCAAAACCAGCCGCAGTGCCAACACCGATTGGTACACCTATGCAGAAAATGCATTAGCTGCATTAACAACAGCCAGCGAATCACCCCTGCGCTGGTCTTATAAAGAATTATTACCGGCGAAAGAAAATACTATTCCATTAACCACAACGGCAGCGCCGGTCATACCGCCATTTTATTTCAACAATGTTTTACAAAATGAACGTGTGATCGCGCCCAGCAAAACCCGTAACACCCGCAGCATCTGCGGCGATGAAGACGCTACACAACGCGGCGTTATTATTCACCGCGCACTGGATTTACTCAGCCGTCAACCGCCCTGGACCCTTAATCAAACTCGCCAAACTCTGTGTCATGAGATGAACAGGGTGGCTACTGATGATTTAATCACCAGCTCACTGAATGAAGCACAATCGTTAATCAACGATCCGGCCTTCAAGAAAATATTCGCAGCTGCGCCAACCTTTCGTGCATTGAATGAATGCGCATTAAATTACAAAACAGATAATGAACAGGTTACTGGCATAATCGACAGACTGTTAATCAGCAATACTGAAATAGTCATTGTGGATTACAAAACCCATCGGGTAAGTGAATCTGAAATACCTGAACTAATAGAAGAATATACACCGCAGATGCGGTATTACGCAGAGGGCGCAAGGCTGGCATGGCCGGGGCGTAATATTCAATCGGTTTTGGTGTTTACGTATGGCAGGAGGATGGTGGAGGTGGATTGTTAGATGCTTAGACTTTGCGTATTGTATTCACGTTCCCATGTTCTTGTTCCCACGCTTTGCGTGGGAATGCAGATGAAAGATTGGATTGTTTACTGATTTGTTGCTTGGCTTTGATAATCCCTGTTTCGCTACCGCTGAGCGAGTCATTTACGAACACCCCCACGCCGCAGCCGCTTTACCAGGAAAATTCGCCTGGATGGTGTTAGTCAGAGCTTCCTTAGTATTATTTTTTTCATAAACGACTGGACAAGCGAATAATTGACGCAATACCTGATTCCATTTTTATTCTTGCGGAGCTATTTGCAGAGTGCACACTTATCTGGGGTGGAGCAAAGCCCCTCGTGGCCACGGCTTCTTCTATCCGCAGGATGACATCATAACCTGTTCCTCGCTCATCATTACCGAGGTCATGATCCAGGCTAATTTCTTCAACCTGCCCCGTTTTTAGCAAGGCTATTGCCTCATCCGGCCAAAGCACATGCGCCCAGCCTTCAGGCGGTGTTCTTACATCATCGAGATAAATTTTCATGTCAGTTTCGTAGGGTGTGCAGGGCTTTATCTGCCCACGCATGAATCTAACCGCGTGGGCAACAAATTGCCCACCCTACATAACTCCCCCAGCAAGGGCGAAAGAAAACTTTCAAAGCCAGGTAAAAAATCAGTAAACAATCCCTATTTCATTGCCTCTAACTGCACCACCAATTTATCCGCTGGCACATAGCCCGGCAACAAATCCCCATTTTCTAGAATAATCGCCGGTGTGCCGTTGACACCGAGCTTAGTACCCAGAGCCTGATGTTGTGCAATCGGGTTTTCACAGGTTTTACTTTCAATGGTTTTGCCCGCTTTGGCTGCGTCCATCGCTTTGTTGCGATCTTTTGCGCACCAGACGCTGACGGAATCACTGAGACTTTTTTCACCTTTGAAGGGCAGGAACAAATAACGCACTTTTATACCCGCAGCCAGATATTGATCCATTTCCTGATGCATCTTGCGGCAATAGGGACAATAAATATCGGTGAAGACAGATATGGTGTATTTAGGTGTGCCTTTGGGTTTATAAACCAGCATATTGTTTTCGCCGAGTTTATTCAGCTCCTGCACGCGCACCTGGCCGCGAGTGCTTTCGGTAATATTTTTCTGGGTCTTCAAATCAAACAAATCGCCATTAATGATATAGCGTGTGTCTTTGGTCATGTACATCACCTGGCCGCCATCGGACACTTCGTATAATCCGGCAACCGGGGTGGTTTTTATCACGGCATTTTGGGCGGCGGGCAAGATTTGTAATAGTGAGTCTTTTAATGCCTTGAGCTCTTCGGCTTCGCCAGCCATGGCGTTGCCACACAACACCAGGGCAACAGACAGGGTCAATTTTGCAAACAAATTCATCATAAAATTCTCCATTAAGGTGCCACATTATAAAGGATGGGGTGCGGGAGCGAACCAAACCCGCGACAAATTTACTAAAACCGTGTCGCGGGTTGGCCCGCTCCTGCAAAATATAATCTGTGACCCGGGCCTGTGCTGTTCGTTCACTATGCTCGCGGGTGATGTTGCTGATAAATCTGCTGCAAGCGTTGATCTGCAACATGGGTATAAATTTGGGTAGTGGAAATATCGCTGTGGCCGAGCAGCATCTGCACCACACGCAAATCGGCGCCATGATTCAATAAATGTGTGGCAAAGGCATGACGCAGGGTATGGGGTGACATGGCATGCACATGAATACCTGCAATCAGCGCATAACGTTTAATGAGATACCAGAATGCCTGCCGTGTCATGCCTGCACCCCGGGCTGTCACAAATACGTCATTCCGTGGTGTGTGTTGTCGCATTAATGAGGCGCGTGCGTTTTTAAGATATTTCTGTATCCAGTCGGCGGCTTCATCGCCCATGGGTACCAGCCGTTCCTTGCCACCCTTACCCATCACCCGTACCACACCCGGATTCAAGGACATTTGCGGCAACTGCAAAGTCACCAGTTCAGTCACGCGCAAACCCGTGGCATACAATAATTCCAGCATGGCGCGATCTCGCTGACCTAAATCGCTGCTTAAATCCGGCGCATTGAGCAAGTCTTCTACTTGTTGTTCGCTAAGTGTTTTAGGCAGGGGTTTGTCGGGCTTGGGCGCATCAATCAAATCCACCGGATTTTCGGCTACGCGCCGTTCGCGCAACAACCAGCCATAAAAACGCCGCAGGCTGGAGAGTGCACGTGCCGATGAGCGTTTTTTCATGTTACGTTCAAAACGCCAGGCCAGATAATCCTGCACCTGTTCGCGTTTTGCGGCCAGCAAGTTGCAATACTGATTCAGCCACAAAGCAAAACCCGCCAGATCATTGCGATAGGCGGCCAGTGTGTTGGCGCTCAGGCCTTGCTCAATCCACACCGCATCGGCAAATTGCTCGATCAGGTTTTGTTCGCTTGCGGGAAGTTGGTCGGATTTGGACATAATCAAGGTTAAAGCTTAATCATTAAAGTACAAAGGAAAAGATCGCACCAATCCGTTAAACTTTCCACTTTAAATCTTAAGATCTTTCTATGCTCTTCAACACCAGCCACATCAGCATTGTGATTCTCGCTGGCGGCCGCGGCTCGCGCGTGGCTGGCATCGATAAAGGTTTGATGTTGTGGCAAGGCAAACCCCTAATCGAACATATATTGCCGTGCCTGCCAAAATCATCGCCGGTATTTATAAATGCAAATCGCAACCTCGAACAGTATCAACAGTATGGTGTGCCCGTAATAGCCGACACCTTAAATGACTTTCAGGGGCCGTTGGCCGGCATACTCAGTGTGATGCAACAATGCCAAACGGATTACTTACTGTGCATACCCTGCGACACCCCCCAGCCACCCTTACGACTCGCTGAACGTTTGATGCAGTGCTTGCTCGATAGCAACGCCTCTGCCGTCATTTGTCACGACGGTGAACGCGTACAGCCTTTGTTCGCGCTGATGTCATGCACACTGCAACAGCCACTCGCCTCCTGGCTGGCCAGCGGCCAGCGCAAGGCTGAATATTTTTTCAGGGATGTGAATGCGGCAGTGTGTGACTTTGCGGATCAATCGCACCGTTTTAATAATTTCAACACACCGGAAGACATGACATGAAGATTGTCTTCAACAAACCTGTCATCGGCTTTGCTGCCTGGAGTGGTACCGGTAAAACAACCTTGCTGGTGCAATTGCTGCCCTTGCTCAAACAACAGGGCCTGCGGGTTGCCATGATCAAACAGACACATCACGATTTCGATATTGACCAACCCGGCAAAGACAGTTACGAACTGCGCAAGGCTGGCGCATCACCGATGATTATCAGTTCCAGCCGCCGTGTTGCCATTGTGATTGAAAAACCGGTACTCGACCATGCGGCAGACCATGACGCCGACCATGACGCCAATTTACAGGAATTACTCAATTGCATAGCGGCCGACAAAATTGATTTGGTATTGGTAGAAGGTTTCAAACACTCACCGATTCCAAAAGTCGAACTCTACCGTGCCACCGTGGGAAAATCTTTGTTATACCCGGATGATGCACATATTATTGCTATTGCCCACGATGGAACATTGCCGGCTGTACCCGGCATACCGCAACTCGATATTAATCAGCCACAACACATTGCCGATTTTATTTTGCAATGGCTGCCTTCTTACACCCCTGACCCCAACCCTTTCCCGCAAGGGGAGAGGGAGTAAGGGTGTCGCCACACGAGAAATTATATGAAAGATGAATTCGATCCCAACGCACTCCGCTTTGAAGATGCACTGCAACGCATCGTTAATGCCGTTACACCCATCACGGCACAACGCTGCGTGAGTTTGCGTGATGCACTGGATGGCATTACCGCACAAGCTGTGCGCGCACCGATGAACGTGCCGCCTTTTATCAATTCCGCCATGGATGGCTACGCTGTTAATTTTGCAGACTTATCTGGCACGGGCGAAACCCGTTTGCGTGTTCTGGGTAAATCGTTTGCTGGCAAACCGTTTACCCACCCCATCAAAAGCGGTGAATGCGTGCGCATCATGACCGGCGCAATCGTGCCACAAGGTGCCGACACCGTCATTATGCAAGAACACAGCAAAACCGATGGTGATTCAATTGTGCTGTCGCCTGGTCATACCAAAGGCCAGAACGTGCGCCACCCCGGTGATGATTTTTCAACAGGCGACATTATTATTCAGGCGGGTGAACGGCTGACACCTGCCAAGCTGGGGTTGCTAGCATCGATAGGCGTAACAGAATTACAAATACTGCGTAAACCGGTGGTGGCGTTTTTCTCCACCGGCGACGAATTAAAAGGCGTAGGCCAAACCCTGCAACCCGGCGATATTTACGACAGCAATCGCTACCTGCTGTTTGGCATGCTGAAAAAACTCGGCGTTGATTTTCTGGATATGGGCGTGGTTGCCGATGTTAAATCCGACATTGAACACACCTTGCAACAAGCGGCCCGCTGCGCGGATGTGATTATTACATCGGGCGGCGCATCGGTGGGCGAAGCGGATTTCATCAAACAAATTCTCGATGATATCGGCGCAGTCAACTTCTGGAAAATCGCCATGAAGCCTGGCAAGCCCCTGGCGTTTGGCAAAATCGACAATAAATTATTTTTTGGTTTGCCGGGCAATCCGGTGTCCGCGATGGCGACGTTTTATTTGTTTGTACAACCGGCTTTGCGATTACTCGAAGGTGAAATCAGCCAGCCGGCTATACAGCTAAAAGCGCGTTGCAGCAGTCTGTTAAAGAAACAACCTGGCCGCAAAGATTTCCAGCGTGGCAGGGTACACACCAATGAACGCGGAGAATTAATCGTTGATAGCACCGGCCTGCAAGGCTCACACATACTCAGTTCCATGGGCAAAGCCAACTGTTTTATTGTATTGCCATGTGAAGCAGGCAACGTTGAAGCGGGCAGCGAAGTGGACGTCATGCTGTTTAACGGGCTGATTTAAAGATCCGCTAACCCGGAAAAGATTTACCGGATACGTTGTACCCTGGCCAATAAAAAAGCCGCCCCGGTTTCCCGGTGCGGCTTGTTCAGTTACCCAATCTGAATCAATCAGACTGAATCAATCAGACTGAATTATCCAGGCTGAATTACTCAGGCTGCTGCTACAACTTTAGCGCGACGCTTAACGCGTTTCTTGACTTTAGACACCTTGAAGATCTTCTTCATCTGTTTCTTGGTCCAGGAAGCCAGGAACTTGGCAACTGCAGCTTCCTTGTTTTTAGCCATCTTGACGATAGCCTGTTCGCGTTTTACAGCAGCCTTCAGTTGTGCTTTAGCGGCTTTAAGTACAGATGAAACGGCGGAGATTTTGCCTTTCATTCCTGCCTTGGCGGCATTGGATTTCATTGCTACTGCTTTTTTCTTGGCTGTTGCCGCTACTCTTGCTACTTTTTTGGCAGCGGATGCAGCGCGTTTACCTGCTTTCTTTTTGGCTACTGCCATACCTTTAGCCATACCTGATTTCTTACCTACTTTCTTTACTGCTCTTTTTTTACGGGCCATCATGACTTCCTCTTAGTTGTGTACACGTCACGATTATAATTAATATTTTCAAATATACAAATAAATCAAGCGATTGTTATGTGTTTTTTTCAATATTTTTTAATTTTTTGGCAAAAAATCGTTCGTCACGGACAAAAAACAGCTGCGAAAGAAAAAAATCTCCTTTTGCATCGCCAAACACGCAGAAAAAATCTTTCCCCAAATCAAACAAAAAAAGCCCGGATTGCTCCGGGCTTTTCATTTTTAACGCGATATGTTTTGTAGCTAAAAATGGCTTGCTTCAGAAACGAAATCCGAGTTGAACCATGGCGCCCACTGACGAATCACTGCCAACGACTGCTGCTACATCGAGATGGAATCCCAGCCACAAACCAATACCGGCAGAAAATAAATCCGGGTCCGTGGCGCCACTGGCCATATTGGTTTGATAACCGGCACGCAGCTGCATAAAATCGAACGCATTTAATTCCAGGCCCAATGCCAGCATTTTTGATGGATCTTCAAATGACAGCGGCTTTATTTCGCTGAGATCCATATCAACTGCCAATGTCATGAAACTGTTGTGATACGCGCCGCCAGCACGTAAATGGGTGTCAAAATCAAATGTGTAAAGATTACCCTCCGGATTCAGGACGCTGCTGGTGAATGATTCCGTCATCAGATTTTTAGCTACCAAACCCAGGGTAATGGAGTCTGACACCTTCAAAGCAACGCCTGCATCCAGCGTACTAAAACTGCCCAGCTCCTCTTCTGTTGAATTGGCAATCGGATCATTGGTATCCAGTGCAGACACTGAAATGACATTGGTAATAGTGGTTTCAACAGTGACATTCTTCGGTGTAACGCCAACGGCCAAATCCATTCCCAACAAATTAAACTGGGTAGCAACAGAAAAACCGGCTTCAGTTACCAACAGACCAACCGCCTGAAAACTGGCAGTAGGTTCAGGTGTAGTTACACCTGTATACGGTTGCACATTCACATCAAATATACCGCCGCCGGCAGAAACATAACCTCTTACCGTGCCGGCAAATGCCCATTCATCGCCGGCATAAGCCAAAGCCAGATTCGCACTGCCATTTATATCCAGTGATGTGTTGTCCATCGATTGCACCAGTAACGCCATCTCATCGTAAATTGCCAGCGTTGGGGTGGCAGCGAACTGATCACTCAATATTCGTAACTGATCAGCCTTATCAATCAAACCACCATTATCAATCAGCTGCACGCCCAGAGCCGGTATTAACAGTCCGAATGCATCCTTGTTTTCATTGATGATCAACATAGCAGGATTGGAAAACCCGGCAGTGGCAATATTGCCGGTGGCCACACTCACATTACCCATCGCCACGGAACGCGCGTCAAAGTATCCGTAAGGCGATGCATGTGCCCCGGTTACGGTGCTCACAATCATTGCACTGAGTAGAATTTTTTTGCTGTTCATAACGCCTCCATTGGCATAGCAAGTGGTAAATAATACGTTTTGGAGTCTAGTTTTAGTTGGCGAGAAATACCTGGCAAGTTGTTACAATTCACTTTCTCATAAATTAGATGAACACCACCCATATGAATGACCATTCCAATCCGGTGCCCGCTGGTCTGGGCAAACGTCTTCTGGCGATAAGTTATGATCTGTTGCTGCTGGCGGCTTTGTTGTTTATTGCAGAAATCCTGCCGATAACACTGAATGACGGCACAGCCATTAGCCATGACAACGGCTGGCTGGTGTTCTATGTGCTGCACCCACTCTATTTATTGTTCGTGTGTTTTGGTTTTTTGGGCGGGTTCTGGACGCATGGCGGCCAAACACTGGGCATGAAAACCTGGAAATTGAAAATGGTTTCACTCAACGAAGGTGCTATTAGCTGGCAACAAGCCGGATTACGTTTTGTTACGTCCTTGTTGTCGTGGCTGTGTGGTGGCCTGGGATTTATCTGGATAGTGTTTGATAAAGATAAACGCAGCTGGCATGACATGGCTTCGGCAACGAAAATGATTCATTGCAGTAACAAGGTTAAAGTTTAAAGTGGCAAGGCAAGGCTTTCCTTTGCTCTTTAACCTTTAACCTTTAAGCTTTGTACTGCTTTTATCGCACCCGCCGCATCGCCAGGGCGCCTACCACCATCACCAGTGTAAGCGGGGCCGCCGCACTCATCAGCGGCGATAAACCATACACTTGCCCGGCATGATTGATGGCCTTGTTAACGATAAAAAAACCAATGCCGATTAACAAACCAATCAACATTCTGCTGCCGGCGCTGCCGCTACGCGTTGAGCCAAACACAAACGGTAAGGCGATCATCAGCATCGCCATACTGGCGAAAGGCGCCACCACTTTTATCCACAACGCCAGCGTGTACTGGCTGGCATCCAGATCGTTAGATTGCAAATATGAACTGTAACGATACAAATCCATCATCGACATATTTTCCGGCTGAACACTCAGCACGCTGAACAAATCCGGATTTAATAAATTTGGCCACACAAGCGAAGCCGCTTGTTCTGCTACCACACTGTTTTCCGCAAACACGCTGCGGCGCACATCGCGCAATACCCAATTGTCGTTTGCATATACCGCTGAGTTGGCAAAGGTCACGCGCTGCAAGCGTTTTTTATCATCCAGCTCATAAATAAACACTTTGCCCAAACGCATGTCGTGATAAACACGTTTGGCGTGCAAATAACGATCGCCATCGCGTATCCAGAATCCGTTTTTTCCACCCAGTGTGACATTTTCTTTCAAGGCCGAGGCATGCACACTCTGCGCCTGACGTTCACTGGCAGGCACCACATATTCACCGATAATGGCCACCAGAATCGCCAACAACATTCCAGCCTGTAATACCCAGCGCGAAATAGTCGCAACCGAAATTCCGGCTGCGCGCATGGCAATCAATTCATGACTGCTGGCCAGCGCACCCAAACTCATCAGGCTGCCAATTAAAATTGCCGTTGGGAACAATTCATACATATGACGGGGCATGCCCAGCAACACATAGGTGAATGCATTCATTAATGTGTAGGACGCGGTACCAATATCATCCAGCTCGGAAACAAAATCGACAAAGGCCAGCAAGGAACCCAGCACCAGCAAGGTCATCAAGGTGCCGCCTATTACCGTCTTGGCGATATAACGATCGAGAATTTTCATGCGCGTAACTGCCGGTAAACCTGGCGCAAACCACCGGCCCGGCGTAGCCACCAAAACACAATCAGCAGCACGCCAAAACTGTGCACCCACCACAAACCCAACCACTCGGGTGATTTGCCACGGGTAAACCAGGATTCACCTATACCCAATAAATTGGAATAAACAAGATAGAGCAATATCGCCAGGGCCAACACCGCGTAACGCCCTTTGCGAGGCGAGGTGTAACTAAGTGGCAAGGCCAGCACCGCCAGTAATAAGGTTGCCAGCGGTATGGATAATCGCCATTGCAATTCGGCGCGATGATTGATGTCATCCGACACCAGTAACTCTTGCACCGTCATGGCATCACGTTGCAGTAGCGGCTGCACCACTTCCGCATCCTGCAAATAAATGCCGTGGCTGACGTATTGCACCACACGATAATCAGCCTGGCCCGGCTCACCTTTGTAGTGACGGCCATCTCCAAACAAAATGTATTGCCGACCGTGCTCATCACGGTAGCGCTGCGCTCGCAGTGCCGTTTCAATTTGCACGCCATCCGCCATATTTTGCTGCACAAACAAATTACTCAGAATTTTGCCATCCGCAGACTGGCGATCGAGAAACACCACCGTATCACCATTTTTTGATTGATTAAACTGACCCGCCGCCAAACCGCTCAACTCGGAACGATTTTCGATTTCGGTTTTGACCTGCACACTTTGTTTCGCAATTTCAGGCATCACTTGCAGCGTCATGTACAACATAAACAACGCCACGGGTATCGCCACCATTAACAAGGCACGATACAACTGCGGCATGCCAATACCACAAGCCGCCAGCGCGGCCATTTCGTTATCGCGATATAAGCGACCAAAAGTCAGTAACACACCCAAATACAAACTCATTGGCAATAGCAAAATCAGATACTGCGTGCCGGTAATAATTAACAAAGGCAACACCGCATCCACCGGTATCGCCCCCTCTGCCGCCTTGCCCAACAAACGCGCCAGCGCGCTGCTCAATAATATGAGCACCAGCACCAGCGTCACCGCCAGCCAGGTCACCAGCAATTCGCGTGCGATGTAACGATCAATAACGGGGATAAATTTGAACATACCAGTGTGACGGGACTGCTTTTATAAAGAATGGGGTAATTCTACTTCATTGGGGTGGGAAACGGGACAGGTGTCGGG
>JANOOU010000254.1:0-4149 GCA_031421475.1 Gammaproteobacteria bacterium
GGCAGTTTTTTTTGTTGCGTGCTGAAATATTTAAAGCTGCGATTGATACGGCTGACAAAGATTAAAAAACCCCTGGCCAATTTAAATTATAGGAGTGCTTTGCAGGAGCCATCCATGGTTCGTCCAGGCTACTGTTGTGAAAAAAAACGAGGCATAAAACAGCTTAATATTAAGAATGCTCTGATGTGTCAGAACATCCTCGCGGCATCAGGATGTGCCGCCATTTTCAATCACGCAAGTGATTGCAAATGAAGCCATGAAAAATAAACAGGGCAGTAAAGTTCGCACACTATATTTTTGTGCTCTGAAAATTCCAGGACGGAATTATTCAGAGATTCCTTAATAGATTATCGTGCGGCATTGCATTGGGCTCAACCTGCCGTGCAATTCATTTCTCACCGATTAAGTATCCAATAGAGACTTTCAGGCAGGCTGCGAGTGCAACCATTTCATAATCCATAACGTAGCGTTCACGGCTTTCGATTCTGGAGATGGCGCTACGATCGAGTAAAATATCCCGCTTGGCAAGGCGCCCTGCGAGGGCGTCTTGTGAAAGCATGGGCTTAAACGCCAGGCGAGCGGCCTTAACCTGAGGGCCAATAATATTTTTGTACTTGTTTTTAGTGTTTTTCATGAGCGTGTGGACTCTGCACGCTTGACATTGAAACAGAATTTTTTGTTAAATGCGTGTGATTGTCACACATGCTACTCGTTATATGAAAATACTGATTATGCTGACCCGAAGTTTTGGATGTTTATAGTAAATAGTTATGGACACCATTGAACCCAACACAACAAAAATACGAGCGGGTGCTATCAGGGTAGAAAAATATGGAAGTACCCGTTATTGGGCTATCTGGTTAGGGGAAGAGTTGCTTGCAGTAACGGTCTACAAAAAAGGTGCCATGGCTATCAAGGTGTTATTAGCCGAGGAAGGTTATGAAGTGTGTCTCTAACCACTTGTTGAAAAACTATCTGCGTTGCCGCTGCGGCGTTAATAACTGGCTCAAAATGCGGGGTCGCGAAGCGACAGACTACGTGTAACCTCCGCTTTTTCGCCAGTTTTTGCCTTGCATCGGCGGCCTCGAAAACGTTTTTCAACAAGCTGCTAAGGAGCCTCTGAACAAGTTTGGGCGAGCTGATGTGCGAGGCAGAATTTTTCAGCGCAAGGCGCCCACCTATTAATTAAGTAGCGTGGGCATGTCTTTGTGCCCACGCGGCCAGTATCGTTATTTAAAACCATTATTTTTTGTTTTTTAGATGCAGACATGCCGCTGTATCTCGTGTCTCACTCCAGTTCGTCAATGTTGCGTTTCAGATTTAAATTCGCGTTCTAATTGTTAAACTCGATCTTGGTTTGCGATGCTCATTGGATGGGAAAACCCAATAGCTCAAGCGCTTTGTCCAGTGCCGAATTTCGTCCCGCGTCCAGATCATTCATAGAAAATATCGGTACTTCTATCTCAGGCGCAATACCTACGGCTTCATAATTTAGGCCTGCACTATCCCGGTAAACTTCGTTGGAAAGTGAAAACGTCCAACTGTTAGGTAATTTTTTTCCCAGCATGTTGGAAAGAATACCGTTGGTGGTTTCACCTATTAGCGTTACATGGGGAAGGGTGCGCATGGCTAACAAAAATGTCTCAGCCGCACTGACCGTATCTGGCCCCGCAATCACCACAACAGGTTTCAGATACGGAGCATCCCCCTCTGGTTCTAGGTACAAGGCTTGTTCCGCAGTCTCACCTTGGTAACTGCGTGCAGTTTTTGTCATGGCCAGCCGGCGCTCATCGGTAAAGCGATTAGCCACCGCCATCGCTACGGCCTCATAACCACCGTTATTGAAACGCACATCAATGATCATGGCTTGGGTGCCGGAAAGATCCGCCATAACTTGCTCCATGATGTTTTGCATGGCCAACATCTCCGCTTTACCCGATGCACCGGCGTTGGGTGTCAGACCTGACATGGCGTTTAAAATTAGATAACCTACTTCGCTGTTGATGGTGCCCCACGTCACCCCGCCACTCACTTCTTGGATACTACTAGCATCAAAGTATTGAGTTACCAGTGTTGCAGAATAACGGTCGAATTGGGCGCTAATGAATGCGGATAAATCATCAAATTCCGACTGCGCCGCAAAGGCGTCCTCCAGAGTGGTGATAGTGGTGGACTGTCTCTCGGGGGAAAATTCTTGATCGCCAGACACCAAGTTAACATGCCCATCGTCGATGACAGACAATAACTCTTCCAGTGCTCCCCGTAATGCCGGCTCGTCCATCGTGTCGGTGAACCGGCCTTGGAAATCTATATAACGTTGATTCCAATCCACGCCGCGCTCGTTAAAAAATGCATAGTAATCATTAAAGGTGTGCCAAAGACTCTCAAATACACGGCGGGGCGTTGCCTCGGTAATGATATTTTCCGGCGCGCAAGCATTCGGCAGCGCCGGGTATCGGCGAAAGGCCAAACGGAAACTCGGCTCCAGTGGAGTGGTCATGGTGAATGACTGACCATCCTGGGCCACTTCGAAGTCGGTGAAGAGTTCGGCAAATTCATCCTGGCTAAAATCCTTGTCCTTCACACAGGTGGCGCGAGTGATTTGGAAACGGCTGGCGCCATTCTTCCTGATCTCATACACATCGCCATAACCCTCCCATTCCCAAACGCCCACGATTTTGTCAAATCTGGAAACTGATAATTCGTCGGAGGACTTGTCGCATCCCCCTATGGCCAGAGCTAACAACAAACCCAGTCCGAAAAACGTAGCTTTTATCGATATTATTTTCACAGTGCATTCCTCTCCATTAATCACGGCGTCCCAACAGGGACAAAAGGGTGGCAACGATCCTGATACAGAGCGATCACGCCACCGACGGATGGGAATGTGGAACATGTGCGCAGGAAATTCGTCCGTTTCTATAGAAACGAACCTGGGAAAAGCTGTTTTCGGGTGTAGCGGGGGTCTACGCAGCGTCTGCGGTCGGCAATTGCTTGAATTCGGAAGGCGTCATGCCGGTGTGTTTTTTAAAGGCGGAGTAAAAAGCCGTTTTGGAATTAAAACCGGACGCCATAGCGATGGCGAGATTATTGCCAGCGTCTTCCGTACCCAGCTGGCGTTTGGCTTCATCCACCCGGTAACGGTTAACAAAATCAAAAAAATTAACCCCGGCACCCTCATTAATGGCCTGGGAAACATAATTAGGCGACAAACCTATGCGCTTGGCGAGTTGCGGCAAGGCCAACTGACTGTCCAAAAAGATACGTTCCTTATCCATAAGCAGGCGCAGTTCCACCAATATCGCCCCAACCTGCTCCGGCGCCAAGGCAGAAGGCCGGTGCTTTTCCTTAACGGGTACAGTATCGATCCCTTCAGTTTCCTCTCCCCCGGACCCATATAGCCGTCGTCTGGAAAAAATCACAGGCTGCCGGGTACCGAAAAACCCCCAGGCAAAAATACTCATTACAATCGCCGCATAAAAAATCTGATTGCTCAGGTCAACGTTATTCCAAAGAAAAACCGGCGTAAATAGCGTAAAGACATACGCCAGATACAAGGCCGACAAACCAAACAATAAGTTGCGCAGCCAGCGCAAACCAAGATTCTCTGAATAGGAAAAATTTGCCTGCACCCGGCCCATGTGATGTCGCAACATACGCAATGACACCCGTAAATATACCACCATGGAAATCAAGGAAAGCAGAGTCGTAATAGCGTCAACGATGTCTAAAACAAGCACCTCCTGAGTGCCAAACAAATATACAAGGTAGGACTCCTCGTTCACGGAAACCCAAAGCACCATCTCAACCGCCAAGAACACCGCAAAAGGAACACCATGCAGCCACAGCCAAGCGTCATCACGAACTTGCTTTCCAGTTTGCGTCAAAGCGCGGACATACAGAAAAATCAGCGGTCCATAGAGAAAATCACAGGCCCAATTCAGGACCGATACCTTGGGAAAATAAACGTAGTAACCCGACTGTAGACAAAATTCATCCAAGAGTTCCAGCGCAAAATTGAAAATCAGCAGCGCCAAAAACCGATTCGCCACGTGATGCCCCTGCCTAAGAGTCAGCAGGATGAGCACCAGAAACAATCCCTGGGCGGCACCCGCGACCAACAGTACGGAAAAAAGTGTGATGACAGGC